>CALPUT020000072.1 GCA_943326825.2 Chryseobacterium gleum
CAATTGTAAGTTACAACCAAGGATTTTTTATGGTAGGAACGTTGATTTTATGTTGCATTCCAATCGTATTAATGATTCGCTATAAAAAAACGGCAAAAGCAACGGTTGTAGCAGATCATTAGACTCATTTGTTACATAAGTGACAAATAAATGCTTTTTCAATCATTAACTTTGTATACAAATAAATGAAAATGGGAAAATTCAACGAAATCATAAAATCAGAAACACCAACCTTGGTGGATTTTTATGCCACTTGGTGCGGACCTTGTAAAATGATGCACCCAGTATTAGACGAGTTAAAACAAAAAATGGGAAATAAAGTCAATATCTTAAAAATCGATGTCGACAAAAATCCTGCAGTGGCTGATAAATTTCAAATTCGAGGTGTACCAACATTTATCTTATTCAAAAACGGAAAGTTAATTTGGAAACAAAGCGGTGGAATGAGTTTAAGTACACTAAAACAAAAAATAGAATCGGTTTAGAAATTCCTTATTAAAAATAGATAGGGGTGCGATTAATCGCACCCCTATCTATTTTAGAAAAATTTTCCATGGATTATTCAATTCAAAATCTACTTTTCGCTCTAAATACATATTCAAATGATAAAAATCCAAATCAATTTTATTTTTTTGTGGAGGTAACCAAAATGAATAAATACTGTTTTTATTTAAAATCATATAAACTGAATTTAAATGATTGAATAACAATGTACTAATAAAATTATTAAAAACTTATATGTTCTAATAATCCCTTAAATGGTTCATAAAAAAACAAAGGTCGTCCTTTACGGACACCTCATCATTTGTGAATAACTTTGTTTCACGGTTTTAGAGATAAACAAACACAAAATCCCTACTTTTGCAGTTATGAAATTATGCATTGCCGAAAAGCCAAGTGTTGCAAAAGATATCGCTGAAATTATAGGCGCTAAACAGCGTTTTGATGGTTACTATGAAGGTAACGGATATCGAGTAACATGGACTTTTGGACACCTTTGCACCTTAAAAGAACCTCACGATTACAACGAAAAATGGAAGTATTGGAAATTAGAAGATTTACCAATTATTCCAACCAATTTCGGAATTAAAGTCATTGAAGATTCAGGAGTTAAAAAGCAATTTACGACGATCGAACGTTTAGTTGAAAACTGTACAGAGGTGATCAACTGCGGGGATGCTGGGCAAGAGGGAGAATTAATCCAGCGATGGGTTTTATTGAAAGCAAAATGCAAAGTTCCCATCAAACGTTTATGGATTTCTTCTTTGACCGAAGAAGCTATTCGTGAAGGTTTTGAAAAATTAAAAGAATCAAAGCAATACGATAATTTATATGCTGCAGGTAGTGCCCGTGCCATCGGAGATTGGATGTTGGGTATCAATGCAACGCGTTTATTCACGAAAAAATTTGGACATGGAAAAGTGATACTTTCTGTCGGAAGGGTTCAAACACCAACTTTGGCAATGATTGTGCAACGTCAAAAAGAAATTGATGCATTCCGTGGAGAGGATTACTGGGAACTTAAAACAAAATATAGAGATACCGAATTTTTGTGTCAAATAGATCGTTTGAAATCGGCTGATAAAGCACAAAAAGGTTTAGAATATATTCAAGGAAAAGATTTCGAAATTACTTCCTTCGAACAAAAAGAAGGAAAAGAGGGAAATCCAAGATTGTTTGACTTAACAGCCTTACAAGTTGAAGCCAATCGGAAATTTGGATTCTCTGCTGATGATACGTTGAAGCACATTCAGAATTTATACGAGAAAAAGTTTGTGACTTATCCAAGGGTTGATACAACTTATCTTTCAGAAGATTTACATCCAAAAATTCCAGCTGTATTAAATGGAATGAAGTATTATTCTCGTCTGATCGAACCCTTGATGCAGAAACCAATTCCAAAATCAAAGGCCGTTTTCGACGATAAAAAAGTAACGGATCACCACGCTATTATTCCAACAGGAATTGTTCCTTCTGGTATTTCGCCTGCTGAAAATCAAGTGTATGATTTAATTGCGAAACGTTTTATCGCTGTTTTTTATCCTGAATGTAAAGTTTCTAACACTACCGTTTTGGGTCAAGTGGAGAAATTGGAGTTCAAAGCAACTGGTAAACAAATCATCGAACCAGGTTGGAGAGCAGTTTACGCTGACGAAACAACAAAAAAAGAAACGGCTGATGAAGAACGGATCATGCCGCATTTCGATGAAGGAGAAAAAGGACCAAATGAACCTTATGTTCACCAAGGAAAAACAACTCCGCCAAAACCATATACAGAAGCAACATTATTACGTGCAATGGAAACCGCTGGTAAACAGGTGGATGATGAAGAGATGCGTGAGATATTGAAAGACAACGGAATTGGACGTCCTTCTACACGTGCTAATATCATCGAGACTTTGTTCCGAAGACGTTACATCGAACGTAAAAAGAAAAATATAGTAGCCACTCCAACTGGCATGGATTTAATTGACACCATTCAAAGTGAGTTATTAAAAAGTGCTGAATTAACTGGAGATTGGGAGCGTAAATTACGTTTGATTGAAAAAGGAGAATACCAATTAGACGTATTCAAACAAGAATTATTTCAAATGGTCAGAGAATTAACAGACGATGTTATTTTCAATTCGCACCGTCGAGTGATTCAAATCATTCCTGAAGAAACAGTCGTTGAAAAACCAAAAGTAGAACGAGCTCCAAGAAAACCAAAGGAAAAAATTGAATTGGATTCATTGGATTGTCCAAAATGCAAAGCAGCCAAATTAATGAAAGGAAAAGCCGCACTAGGCTGTTCAAATTTCAAACAATGTGGATTCAAAATTCCATTTGAATTATTAGGAAAAAAATTAACGGAATCTCAATTATTAGATTTAATTCATAAAGGAAAGACAGGCCAAATTAAAGGATTATTAATCCCTGGAAATCCTGAACCACAAACGGGGAAATTTGAATTGGACGCAGGTTTTAATGTCCAATTGGGATAACAACAATTCATCGTTCAGAAAATTTCAAACTTTATCTTTCACTTTCTTAGTTTGACCTTAACTTTATAAAAAAACACCAGTGAATTTTTTAGATATATTAATCGTTATTCCAATAATATATGCAGGCTATAAAGGCTTTAAGCATGGGTTGATAATTGAAGTTTTTACATTATTGGCTTTAGTGGTTGGATTATATGCTGGTATACATTTTTCAGATGCTGTTTCAAAATGGTTAAAAGAGACTTTTGGGTGGACTTCTGAATATGTACCAGTAATTTCTTTTACAGTTACTTTTTTAGCAATTGGAGCGATGGTTTATTTTGCAGGAAAAGCACTTGAAAGAGTTGTTAAAGCTATCAATTTAACACCATTGAATAAATTTTTTGGATTATTCTTTGCTGCTTTGAAAATGACTTATTTTGTAAGTGTTTGTATTGTGTTGATTGAGTCCTACGACGAGAAAAGCCATTTTTTTCCGATAGAAAAGAAAGAAAGTTCACTTTTATATAATTCTGTTAAGAAAATTTCGACGACTACGATTCCAGGTATGAGTGAAAGCAGAATCTTTTTGCAAAATACCTTTAAAGAAGAGTCAGATAGTTCAGGTTTGACCGTTGAACAAATTATTGAAGCAAAAGAGATTGCAGATAGTTTAGGAATTGATGTAAATGACGTAAAAGAAATTAAATCAATTCACGATAAATATGAAAAATAGATTTTTATTAGTTTTCGGATTCATATTTCTTATAACGGCAATTTTTTCCCAAAAGAAGGAGTTAAAATGGCGAAATTTAAGAGATACTAAAATTAATATATCTAAATCAGGGCCTTATATTGGATTGCAAAAAGGATCATTTATGAATTTAGAAATTGGTTATGAGTACCAATGGAAAAAAGTTAAATTTATTAAACCTACTTCGAATTCATTGCATTCGGGAATTAGCTATAATTACTTTAATAATGTATTTGGGTATGAAGTTGGATATTACAATAGAACAGGTCGAACTAATTTTACTTATGGAATTAATGCTGTTTATTTAACTGATTTTGTTCATAATAGTTTTGGTATTACTCCTGTAATTGGTTATAAATTATTTGGATTCCATTTACAAGCTGGCTATAACTTATTGACTCCCTTAACGAATTTTAAAAATGTAAATGGACCTTTTCTTTCTTTAAGGTTTTTTATTTTAAGGAAAAGAGATTTAGATATTAAAAACTAAAAAAGCGAATCAAATTTGAATCGCTTTCATTATGTAATTTTAGATCTGATTATTCATCACACATTTTCATAAACTCATCTGTTTGTCTTTCTCCCCAAGTTGGAATTAATACAGAAGAAGTTTCTTGTGTTAGAAATAAAGGTTTTGCTTGTTCGAAAAATGGTTTAGCTTTTTTACCTCCACCACCAAACATTTTTGGAGTATAAAACAAAGCTGCTCCTTTTAAGTAGTATATTCTAGGATTATTTGGATTTAATTCTTTTGCTTTTGTTAAGTTTTCCTCGAAAATAGCCCCATATTCTTTCCATCTGCTAGCTCCATCTACGGATAAACGAGCATTAGCTAACATTGCTCCTAATGCGAATGTTTCAGAGTCATTCGGTTTAATTTCTTTTACTTTATTAAAGTATTTATTCGCCATATCTAAATACAAATCTCTCTTTTTTGTGTCTTTTTCTTTGTATGAAATCACAGCTTTTGAATATGCTGAATAGTAATTCGTAATGAATTCATTTGGATATTTATTTGTCAATATATCACAAGCCGAAGATGCTCCCATAAATTGTCCTAATGTTTTAGCAGTATCTAACTGTTGGTATGTTGCTTTAACACTTTCTTCTAATGTTTGAGCTAAGAATGTTTGATTAGCTATACAAATAAATGCTAAGCTTAATGTTGCGATTACTTTTTTCATTTTTAGTTATTTAAATTATAATTCGTCCTTGTTAAATTTCGATAAAGATAAGTTGAATCCAATGAATATAGATCTATATAATGGAGGAACTATCGCATATCTTTGAGTACCATCCATTGAATATCTGTATCCCAATACGTTTTTGGTATTTAAAATATTATCCGCACTTAAATAAAATACTGCAAATAAACCTTTTATCGTTGTCAAATAGGATACCGTCATTGCGAAATTTTTATAAGCTGGTGCGTGATCTGATAAAAATACAGAAGAGTTTGGATTGTAAAACGCTCTTCCGCTTGAATAAGAATAAGTTGCTGAGAAATTTGTTTGTATTTTCTCAATAAAATATTTTGCCACAATATTTAAATTGTGTTTGGAAACATAATCTGGCGTAGCTTTAGTGATATAGTTTTGATAGATTCTTTTAGTATCAATATAACTATATGAAATCCAATAATCTAAATTTTTAATTGTTTTTTTATCTCTGTAAAAGAAATCAATTCCTTGGGCATAGCCGCTTCCTGAATTATCAACTTGACCATAATTAAATCGGTATTGATTAGGAGTGAAAGCTACACCTTTTTCTCTCACGAGCTGATCATAGCTCTTGTAATATCCTTCTATCCTTAATGTTCGACTATTTCCCATAACTTGATAATTCAGCATATAATGAATGGCTTGTTGGAATCCAGGTCTATATCCTTGAAGTAAATATTGAGTTGCAGCCGTTTGATAGAACATTCCTCCAGCGAATGAAACTTGACTTGAATTACTTATTTTATAAGCGAAAGCTAGACGTGGCACAACATTTCCTCTAGCAATAAGTTTTGAATATTCACCTCTAAATCCTGGTTTAACAGCAAATCTTCTATAAGGTTTGTATTCTGCTTCAACATATCCAGCAGATAATAATTCATCAAATTTTCCTATTAAAGTGTCGAATTTTTGAGAATAATTAATTCGTTGAACTTCAGATCCAACTAACACATTAAATTTACGTGAGAATTCATTCCAAATTTCAACTCTACCTTGAATTCTATTGTCATTACGATATAAAGGAGTATTGCCAAATCCAATGTTATCTGTATTATTACTAAATGAAAAAGCAGAAAAATACTTTAATGTTGGCTTGATGAAATACCTAAAAGAGGTGTTAAAGTATGTATTCTCATTTTCTAAATTAAAATTGATTTTGTCACCTGCAACAGCTGGATTTGAAATTTGTATTCCTGACTTATTAAATGAATTCGAAAAATTCATTTTGAAAATCCCATTGTTATCATCTGTTTTAGAAACATAACGAGTTGAAAAACTACCACCTTGTGGGACAGTGTAAAAATTTACATTCGTCGGAACTAATTTATAAAAAGGAGCTAGATTCGTATAATTTCCAGAAAATTCAATCGAATTTTTATTCATTAATTTGGCTCCAGAAACATATAATCCTGCCATATTTGCTCCGATGTTTACGGTGCTCTTTTCTGGTAAATCATTTGTTTGTAAATCTAAAATTCCGGAAAGAGCTTGACCATATCTTGCAGTATATCCACCACTACTAAATGATGTGCCTTTGAATTGAAATGGATTAAATCGACTTCTTTGAGATACACCAGGAACACTACTATTAAAAGCATTTTGCGCAATCATACAGTCAATGATCATTGAACTTTCATTCACATCTCCACCTCGAACCATTAATCCAGTTTGATCACCACCATTACGTTGAACTCCAGGTAATGTTTGGATTGCTCCAATAATATCACCTTGTGCACCTGCAGTTGTAACGATATCTAATGGTTTAAGAACTGCTACGGATCTATCATTATTTGCTTCTATTGTACCAGCTGTGATTGTAACTTCTTCCAATATTTTTTGTGGTTCTCTGAGGATTACATTAAAGGTTAATTCTTTATTTTCTAAAAGAATTACTGTTACATAATCCTCAAAACCAATACTAGAAATGGTCAGAGTATCAATTCCAATTGCTTTTGTTGTAAAACTAAAAACTCCATTTTCATCAGAACTTGTTCCAGCTGTCACTTTTTTTAAATAAACAGTTGCAAAAGGAATAGCTTCACCTTTTTTATCTGATATTTTTCCCTTTAAAGTTGTTTGAGCATTTCCATTGTAAGAAATGAAAAAAAGTGCAAGTATAAAGTATAAATTTAAACGCATAAATAGTATTTGAAAGCCCAAAAATAAGAACTTTTAATTTGTAATTATTGATAAATCGATGAATGGTTATTATTGAACGGTGAGTTGTACTTATCTAGACAAATTTTAACTCATATTATATCTAAAGTCATTTCAAAGGTAAGTTTAAAGAAAATGTAGTTCCTTTTCCATAGGTGCTATTTACTTGAATCGAACCATCATGTTCTTCTATAATTAACTTGACATAATATAGACCTAATCCAAATCCTTTAACATTATGAATATTACCTGTTGGTACACGATAGAATTTATCGAAAATCATTCGTTGGTCATCTTTTTTGATTCCAAGTCCGTGATCTTCGACTTCTATAAAAAGCATTTTCTTATGATTGTATGTTTTGATTTTTATAGAAAGGTCTTTATCACTATATTTTATTGCATTATCAATCAAATTATAAATAACGTTTGTAATGTGAACTTGATCTGCATTAACAATGTATTCATCAGCTAAAAATTCAAGCTGTATTGTATTCTCTTCAACTTGATTGAATTCAAAAATATCTTTAGCTTCTTCAATAATTTCATGGATATTTACTTGTGTTTTTTTCAATACAAGTTTTTCCTTATCTAATTTTGCAACATTTAAAACGCGTTCAACTTGATTTTCTAGTCGTTTATTTTCTTTATTGATAATTTCAGCATATCTTTTTAATCGATCAGGATCTTTCGTAAAATCATTTCTTAACAACATTTCACTTGAAAGTCCTATAGTTGAAATAGGAGTTTTTAATTCATGTGTCATATTATTAATGAAATCATTCTTCACTTCAGAAAGTCTTTTTTGCTTTAAAATGATGGTTAAAGTATATCCAAAAAAGAGCAGAATGATGACAACAATAATTAAAACAAAAAACCAAGGAGAAAAGATATCAATATTCGTTGCATCGATTGATTTTGAAATTATATTAGGGAAATATACAGTGAAATAATGCCCATCTGTTTTCCATTTTAGATTTTTTGAAGTTATTCCCAACATTGTATCAGAAATAGGGGAGTAGAGAGAGTCTTTTGTAAAATGTATTAAATTACCGAAGACAATTGAATCTGAAAAACAATCATATATTCCATATTGAAAATCTTCATGGATGTTTTCGTTATACAGTTCTCTCTTTAGTAAATTTTCTAGGTAAAAAGGATGTAATTCCTCACTAATATCAACTGAGAAATAATTGGAACTTTGTTGTTTTACAGCACCATACAAATCAACACTATCTTTATGTTGATTTGTAATACGCTCTAATACATTTCTTAAGGCAATATGAGTTTGTTCTGAAAACTGTTTTAATTTTAATGAATCTTCCTTTTCTTGTATGGCAATATTTGTTTCTTGTATGGCTATGGTTTTTCTAATCCAAACCATTTGAGTAAACAAAATTGTAGCAAGAGACATTATACCAAGTACAATGACTACATTGATATTTTTAGTTTTCATGAGAAGTAATTACTGAACTTCTAAGGTAGAATCGATTTCTCTAGCCCATGCTAAAATACCACCGTCTAAATTGTATAAATTAGTATATCCGTAACTTTGTTCTAAAAAAGCAATAGCATTTGCACTTCTAACTCCAGAACGGCAATGAACGATAACTTTTTTGTCTTTTAAAATTTCTTCATGTCTAACTGGTATTTCACCTAATGGAATATGTAAAGCATTGATATTAGCATTTTCATATTCATATTCCTCTCTCACATCGATCAATTGAAAATCTTCGTTGTTGTCTATTAATGACTTTAATTCGTTAACTGTAATAGTGTTCATGATTTTAATTTTAAAGAAATTAAACTTTATTTTACTGTGTTAAAATTAAGAATAAGAGATGTAAGTGACAAGTTATTATAAAACAATTGATTTTATTTAACAATATTGATGTGTCCAACTATTTCTTTTTGATAATTATTAATGTCTGTATAGGTTATCTTCCAAGTATAAGTTCCAATTTGACATTCTAAATTATTATATGTTCCATCCCAGGAATCTTCTAAAGAGTTGGATGTAAATACTATTTCTCCCCAACGATTAAAAATTAGCATTTTGAATTCTGTAATATTACCTCCAATTGCTTTAAACACATTATTAAAACTATTTCCATCTGGTGAAAAAGTATTTGGTACAAATATTATACCGTCATAATATATTGAAACATCGTCAGTATTTACACATCCATTTTGATCCGTAAATGTAACGATGTAGGTGAAATTTTGATCTGGATTTGCATTAGTAGTTTGACAATTTTCACAACTTAAATGATTATTAGGTGACCAAACATAATTTCCTATTACACTTGAATTTGCAGTTAATTCAACGATATTACCCATAAATGCATAAATATCAGCA
>CALPUT020000073.1 GCA_943326825.2 Chryseobacterium gleum
AAAATTCGATATTTCTTGTTCTGAACGGTCCGATTCTGTTTGATAAAAAGCTGTTAGATTTGTTAATTCTTCTGAATTTTCTAATTCTACAATTTGCTTTGTTAATTGATTTAATTCATTTTCACCTTTATGATAGAAACAATTCTCATCTAAAATATCATAGATGGGAGGAACGAAAAAAGAAAGAATGTTTTCACCAAACAACCTACCAGAAAAAGCGGACAAGTAGCCAATTTCTTTTTTATCATTTTCGACGACTAAAACCCCAAACATTTTACCTCCATTTTCTGACCAGAATTCATTATTCCAATCATGTTGTTCTAATAAATAGGATTGAAGTTCTTTAGCAGCTTGAACACTTAATTCGTCGGGTGAATAGTAAAAAGGAAAAGTGAATTTTTCAGGTCTAGTAACAGTAGATACATCACCTTCGAATTTTCGAAAATAGTTTGTAACTGATACTATGCTTTTTCCTTTGTACATTGAGTAATAATGACGATTTTAATCTTCCTCTCTTTAGGAAGAGGATAGAAGAGGATGACAAACTACAATCTCAATTTGAATATATTATTCAGATGAAACTAATAATATCCCCCCTCTTAATCTCCCCTCAAAGGGAGAAACTTTATTATTTTTAATTATATATTTTGCTTCAAAAAAAAAAGACTGTCCAAAACTGAACAGCCTTTAAAAATTAAATTCTTATTTCTTACAATCCTAATAAAACTGCGTGAGGATCTTTCGCTCCAAACAACATTCTTTCTGGATTTTCTAACATTTCTTTTACTTTCACTAAGAAACCAACTGACTCTTTACCATCAATGATTCTATGATCATAAGATAACGCTAAATACATAATTGGACGAATCTCCACTTTTCCATTGATTGCAACTGGACGCTCAACGATGTTGTGCATTCCTAAAATTGCAGATTGTGGAGGATTGATAATTGGTGTAGACAACATCGAACCAAATACACCACCATTAGTGATTGTAAATGTTCCACCCGTCATTTCATCTGGCGTGATTTTTCCATCTCTTGCTTTAATCGCTAATCTTTTGATTTCTTTTTCGATTTCAGCTAATGACATTTGTTCAGCATTACGAACAACTGGTACCATTAATCCTTTTGGAGAAGATACTGCTACACCTATATCTGCATAGTTATGGTAAACGATTTCGTTTCCGTCAATCATACCGTTAACAGCAGGGAAAATATTTAATGCTTCTGTTACTGCTTTAGTAAAGAAAGACATAAATCCTAAATTCACATCATGGTGTTTCGCGAAAGCATCTTTGTATTTTGATCTTAAATCCATGATAGGTTTCATGTCAACTTCATTGAAAGTAGTCAACATTGCTGTATCGTTTTTCACTGAAACTAAACGCTCAGCAATTTTACGACGCATCATTGACATTTTTTCACGACTTTGCTCACGTGTACCACCCCAACCTTGAACAGCATCTGTAGAGAAACCTCCACTCAACGCAGCTAGTACGTCTTGTTTTGTGATTCTTCCATCTTTACCTGAAGCTTGAACTTTATTTGCAGGAACTCCATTTTCAGCCATGATTTTCGCAGCAGCTACAGAAGGTGTTCCTGAAGCATAATTTGCTTTTTCATTTACTGGATTTGGACTTGGCGCTGCAGCAGCTACAGGAGCTTTTTCTGCAACAGGCGCTGCTTTTTCTTCTACTTTTGCCGCCACAGGAGCACTTCCTGCAGGACGTTCAGCTGAAGTATCAATCAAACAAACTACTGCTCCAACTTTTACAGCGTCACCTTCAGCAGCTTTTAATGTGATAATACCACTTTCTTCTGCTGGTAACTCTAATGTTGCTTTATCAGAATCAACCTCTGCAATTGCTTGGTCTTTATCTACATAATCACCATCTGATACTAACCACTGAGCAATTTCTACTTCTGAAATAGACTCACCTGGACTTGGAACTTTCATTTCTAATACTGACATAGTATCTATTTTTTAAGTTTTTAATCTTTTTTAAAGTCAAAATGACTTTCAATTTGTCATCCCCCTTAATCCCCCTTCAAAGGGGGAAAAATGAAGATTATGCTTTAACTGAAGCGTATTTGAATAAATTATCAAATAATTGCTTCAAACGTTTTTTATGCAATTGAGATGAACCTTCCGCTGCTGCTGCTGATGCATTTCGCGTAATTCCAACAAAAGGAATGTGTCTTAAGTTCATTGCAATGTGCGTCCATGCTCCCATATTAGCTGGTTCTTCTTGAGCCCAGATAATTGATGATGCATTTTTATATTTCGCAATAACTGCTTCTATTTGAGTTTGAGGAATTGGGTATAATTGCTCAACACGAACAAATGCCATATTCTCTACTCCTAATTCAGCAGCTTTGATTTTCATTTCATAGTAGAATTTACCTGAACAGAAAACAACAGCATCTGTATTTTCTACTTTAGCAGCTGCATCGTCGATTACTTCTTGAAAAGAACCCGTTGCCATTTGATCTAAAGTTGAAACTGCATCAGGATGTCTTAACAACATTTTCGGAGAAAAAACAACCAATGGTTTTCTGAAATCTCTTACCAATTGTCTTCTCAACAAGTGAAAATGATTTGCAGGAGTTGAAGTATTTACAATTTGAATATTCTCATCCGCACATTGAATTAAGAAACGTTCCATTCGTGCACTTGAATGTTCAGCTCCTTGTCCTTCATAACCGTGAGGTAACAACATTACTAAACCACTTTGAGTTGACCATTTGTCTTCTCCAGCAGTTATGAATTGATCCACCATTGTTTGAGCACCATTGAAGAAATCTCCAAATTGTGCTTCCCAAATTGTTAATCCTTTTGGAGTTGCTAATGAATAACCATATTCAAAACCTAAAACACCATATTCAGATAACAATGAATTGTATACTGAGAATGTTCCTTGCTCTTCTTTTAATAAATTCAACGTGATAATTTCTTCCTCAGTATCTTCTGTTTTAACTACAGCGTGACGGTGAGAGAAAGTTCCACGTTCAACATCTTGTCCTGATAAACGAACAGATCTTCCTTCATCTAATAATGTTGCATAAGCTAACATTTCAGCTGATCCCCAATCTAATTTATCTTCTTTGATAGCATTCAAACGATCTTCAAAGATTTTAGAAATCTTACGGAAGTATTTTTTCCCTTCTGGAAGCGTCGCTAATTTTGTTCCAAGCTCTAATAATTTCGCTTTATTTACACCCGTTTCAGGTGATTTTTCGAAATCTACAGCTGAACCATATCTAAATCCTTCCCAAGTTGAACTTAAGAAATCATAAACAATCGCTTTTTCATTTTGACGAGAAATTTCATACTCCGCATCTAAATGGGCATTGTAATCTTCTTCTAATTTTACCGCAACCTCTTTAGAAATAACATTTTCAGCAATTAATTGGTCAAAATAAATTTCTTTTGGATTTGGGTGTTTTGCAATCAAATTGTATAAACTTGGTTGCGTGAATTTTGGTTCATCACCTTCATTATGACCGAATTTACGGTAACATAATAAATCGATGAAAATATCTCTATTGAATTCTTGACGGTATTCCATCGCGATTTCAATAGCTTGCGTTACAGCTTCAACATCATCACCATTTACATGGAAAACTGGACACAATGTAGTTTTTGCTACATCTGTACAATAAGTTGATGAACGAGCATCTAAATAGTTTGTTGTAAATCCAACTTGGTTATTTACAACAATGTGAATTGTACCACCTGCTCTGAAACTATCTAATTGAGCCATTTGAATTACTTCGTACACAATTCCTTGACCTGCAACTGCAGCATCTCCGTGAATCATCACAGGACAAACTTTATCTTCCGATTTGTACGTTTGATCAATTTTCGCTCTTGCAATCCCTTGAACTACTGGATCTACAGCCTCTAAGTGAGATGGATTTGGTGCTAACGTTAAACCAACCGTTTTACCATTTGCTAAAGTAACTTGCGAAGTATATCCTTGGTGATATTTAACATCACCATCAAATACGTGATCTGTATCAAATTCTTTTCCTTCAAACTCAGAGAAAATATCTTTCGGTCTTTTTTGGAAAATATTTGTCAAAGTATTTAAACGACCACGGTGAGCCATCCCCATTACAAAATATTCAACTCCTAACTCAGAACCTTTATTTACCAATGTATCTAAAGCTGGAATCAACGCTTCTCCACCTTCAATAGAGAATCGTTTTTGCCCTACGAATTTACGTCCTAAATAAGATTCAAAATTCGTTGCTTGATTTAACTTTTTATAGATCTCCAATTTACGATTTGCATCATATTTTGGGCGATTTTTTAATTCAATTTTATGTTTAATCCATTCCAATCTTTCTGGTTCACGCATGTAAACAAACTCGATTCCAATAGATTGACAATAAGTTTCTTCTAAATGATTAATGATTTCTTGTAACGTTACCGCTCCAATACCAACTTCTGTACCTGCTTGGAAAACACTTGTTAAATCAGTAGTTTCTAAACCGAAATTCTCAATCGCTAAAGTTGGAGAGTAATGTCTACGCTCACGAACAGGATTCGTTTTTGTAAACAAATGGCCTCTAGTTCGGTAACCATTGATTAAGTTTAAAACTTTAAATTCTTTTTGGAAGTTTTCAGGAATTTCTCCTCCATCTTCATAATTTGTACGAGCAAAATCGAAGCCTTCGAAGAATTTTTTCCAACCAATATCCACACTTTCGGGATCTTGTTGGTATGATTTGTACAAATGATCTATCGCTGATACATCTGCATTTCCTACGTATGTTACTTTATCCATATCTTTTGTGCACACTAATGGGGGGCAAAGTTATGTAATAATATGCTTATATTATGGTAAAATGAAGTTTTTTTTTGAGTTTTAGACAAATACGGTTTGTGGAAAGATTAAATGAAAAAAGTCTTTCAGATAAAAGACTTTCAGAAGTTAGAAATTAGACAAATAATCAAAATAATTTTAATTTTTAACAGATTAATCGTTCAATATGATTATCTCCAAAAGCATAAGGTATATATGCTAAAGATGGAATTTCTTTTGTAATAATTATAGGTGTCTTTTTTCCAATCGAAATTGTACCATGAGTTGCAGATAATCCCATTGCGTATGCAGCGTTAATAGTTAAAGCATTTAAAGCTTCCTCTGGAGTTAATCTCATTTTTACACATGCTAATGAAAATACAAATTGAAGATTTCCACTAGGTGTTGTTCCTGGATTAAAATCACTTGCTAACGCAACTGGCAAATCATTTTCAATTAATTTTCTAGCATTTCCATAAGGAATATTGATAAAATGAGAACAACTTGGCAATAAAGTCGGCATTGTTTTAGTGCCTTTTAAAGCTTCTATATCATCATCTCCAATTTCCTCTAAATGATCCACTGAAAGCGCATTCAATTCAACGGCTTTACGGATTCCACCCATTATCGAAAATTGATTCACATGTACTTTTGGAATTAACCCATATTTTGCTCCAGCTTCAAAAATTTCGGTCATTTCTTCTACTGAAAAATAATTTCTTTCACAAAAAGCATCAATGTAATCAGCTAATTTTTCCTCTGCAATTTTTGGTAACATTTCATTGATAATCAAATCGATGTATCCTCTATGATTTTCTTTATATTCTTTTGGAAAAGCATGTGCTCCTAAAAATGTAGCTTTGATTTCAATCCCACATGTTTCTTTTAAACGTTTGATTACTCGCAACATTTTGATTTCTGCTTCAACAGATAAACCATATCCTGATTTAATCTCCAATGCACCTGTTCCATATGATTTCAATAATTCAACGCGTTTCTTTGCTTGTTCAAACAATTCATCTTCTGACATATTCGCCAAACGACCAGCTGAATTTAAGATTCCTCCTCCTTTAGCAGCTATTTCTTCATAAGTTAAACCGTGAATTTTATCTATGAATTCCTCTTCACGACTTTTAGCAAAAACAGTATGTGTATGTGCATCACAAAATGCTGGCAGAACAAATTTACCGTCAGCATCGATTACTTCTAAATCTCTCCAGTCAAGAATTCCTCCCCAATCTTCCATCGAACCATAATCAATAATCTCTCCGTTATCTATCGCTAGATAAGCATTTTCGATAATTGGTAACGATTTCATTTCTTCTCCTTTTAAAAAAGAAGGGAAATTTTCACCAGCTTGAACCAAGCCTTTGATGTTTTTGATGATAATTCTTGAATTCATACCACAATTTTAACAAAAAAACCTTAATTTATAAGAATAACGAAACCATTATTTCGTTCTTTCAATATAGAACTGAAGAATAAAATCACTAGATTTGTTTTTGAGTGTGAACTAATTATATTTTAATAAATTTAAAGATGAAAATTAATTTATTGATAATCTCTCTATTTTGTCTTTTCACATCGACAACATTGTTAGTTGCTTGTAAAAAGAAAAAACAAACCCCAACAGAAGAAGTAGCTCCAACCCCAACACCAGAAACACCATATATCAAAGTTTTCACTGCAGATATTGATGGAACTGCATTCACAAGCACTTCTACCGGTGGAGTTAACAATATGGGCTATCTAATTATAACTGGTAAAACAGCGACTACAACAATACAAATTTGTACATCTGCTTCAAATAATCCTGGAACATTTCCTGTAGTTTCTTCTTTATCTATGTTAATTGATTCAAATATCAGTTATCAAGGGCAATCTGGTTCAATCACTATTTTGACTCATGATAAAACAAAACGTCAAATAACTGGAACATTCACACTAAATGCTATGAGTAGCAATAATGTTAACAAAGCAATAACCAACGGAACATTTGCAACAACATATTAAGATAAAATAAACTTTTATTGCTTTTTTTCTTATCTTCATGATTATGAAGATTCTGTTTACATTTTTAACATCAATATACTCTTTATTTGCATTTACCCAAACATTTAGTGGTGGAAATGGATTAATATCAGACAACCAAACCATTGATATACCCATAGTAGTTAGTGGATTATCACCATCTACAATAGACACTGCAACTTTTGGATTAGAAACAATTTGTTTGAACTTAACGCATACTTGGGATGCAGATTTAACAGTTTCAATTGTTTCACCTGACGGAACATCAACAACTTTGTTTTCAGGAGTTGGTGGAGATGGTGATAATTTTCAAAATACTTGCTTAGATTGGATTTCCTCAACAACTTTATCTAGTTCCACGGCTCCATTTACCGGTAATTTTAAATCACCTGGTCAATTTGGAATTGTCAATAACGGTCAAAATCCTAATGGAACTTGGTTCTTAAGAATTCAAGATGGATATACTGGAGATGAGGGAAATATAATAGATTGGTCACTTACGTTTGGATCAAATCCTGCTAAATATTTTGATTTCAAATCTTCCAATTTACCGATTGTAATCATCAATACAAATGGCCAACAAATTTTAGATGATCCAAAAATTGTTGCTGATATGGGGATTATATTCAACGGAATTGGCATTAGAAATAATCTCACCGATAATAAAAACGAGTATAACGGTAAAATTGGAATAGAAATAAGAGGAAATTATTCCGCTTCATTACCACAAAAACCATATGCATTTGAATTAATTGACAATTTAAACAATTCTATTGATTCCTCACTTTTGGGTATGCCAGCTGAACATGATTGGCTTCTTCTTGCAAATTACAATGATAAATCTTTTGCTCGAAATGAAATTCCGTATCATCTTTTTGGTGAAATGGGGCATTACTCAACAAAATGTAGATTAGTCGATGTTGTAGTTAATAATCAATACCAAGGAATATATTTATTATGCGAACAAATCAAACGAGACGCCAATAGAGTCAATATTTCAAAATTAGATTCAACAGAAATACAGGGTATAAATAGCACTGGAGGATATATAGTCAAAGTTGATTATTGGGATAATTCAAACTCTTGGCAATCTAATTATAGTCCAATTACGAATCCAGGTTTAGATATTCATTTTGTATATTATTACCCAAAACCTGACGTTATTGTTCAACAACAAAAAGACTATATTCAAAATTATTTCAATGACTTTGAGACAGCATTGTATGGAACTAATTTCAATGATCCTATAAATGGATATCGTAAATACATCGGAACATCATCATTTATCGACTACTTTTTAATAAATGAATTGACTAGAAATAATGATGGATTCAAGAAAAGCAGATACTTATACAAAGATAAAGATCATCTTGATGGAACATTTGATAAACTAAAAGCTGGGCCAGTTTGGGATTTTGACTGGGCTCAAAAAGACAGTGATGGAAGTTTAATAGATGGTAGCCAATTTATGTATGGAAATGTGAATGAAGATGTTCATGCACCAGGTTGGTATATTCGCTTACTCCAAGATACTTTATTTGCCAATGAATTAAAATGTCGGTATAATGAATTAAGGCAAACTATTTTTTCTCTCAATTATATTCATTCAAAAATTGATTCCATTGCTACAACAGTTCAAGAATCTCAAAATTGGCATTTTCAAACATGGGGAAATCTTGGTATTGCAACTGGATCTCCTGAAGTTCAAGCGCCGAGCCAAACATATGCAGAAGAAATTCAAAAACTAAAAGATTGGTATACAAGAAGAATTAATTGGTTGGACAACAATATTCCTGGAAACCTTTATTGTTCCTTTGCGAATTTAAACGAACTAAATAAAGATGAATTTACGATTTACCCAAATCCATTTTCTTCATCACTTACTATTCAATTTACTTCCTCACAAAACGAATTGTATACAATCGAATTAATAGATCAATATGGAAGAGTACTTAAAAAAGAAGAATTCAAACCAACCAATATAGGAAATCAATCATATTCTTTAAATCAATTGAATCTTTTAACTAAAGGTGTTTATTTCGTTCGTTTGAGTAATTCATCTTCTAAAATCATTAAAAAAGTAATGAATTAATTTGAAGTTTAAATTAAATACTTAACTTTGCACTCGCTTATCAACTTGAAGTAAGTTGAAAACAAGCCCAGGTGGCGGAATTGGTAGACGCGCTGGATTCAAAATCCAGTTCTTCGGAGTGCGGGTTCGATTCCCGCCCTGGGTACAAAACAGAACGAGAAGCAGAATGAGAATGATGCTTTGAGTTCTGTTTTTCTTCATTTTCATTCTCGGTCTCATTCTTTAGGTTCTCTTTTATTATGAGAATGACACTTTCCATTTTTATTCTTTCTTCAATTTTTTTAGCTTCATTTTTTCACTCTTTAATCAGTTATGATTTCCTTTTGAAACTATAGCATTCATCGAATTTTATTTTGGGAAAATTTAATTTACAGTTATCTTATTTATCTAAAAAATTAATAACTTAAATCGAAATTTATAAAAAAATGAAGAATTCAAAAAATAAAGCCATACTATTATTCTCTACAATTTTCATTTTATTATTTGGATACCTGATTTGGTTTGGAAAT
>CALPUT020000074.1 GCA_943326825.2 Chryseobacterium gleum
AAAACAAGAGAAGAAGTTGAAACCCAAGAGCAGAATAAGGAGCGTCACAATGTTCGTCTTAACTTCTGGAAAGAATATCTGAAAGAAATAAATAAGGTTTCAACCTTGTATCAAAATGTTAGTCCAAGCAAAGACAACTGGATTGGATGTGGTAGTGGTATAAGTTCTGTTGGTTACAATAGTATTGCTACTCGTAGTTACGTTCGAATTGAACTTTACATCAATAGTGGCGATAAGGAGAACAACAAAGCAATATTCGATGCACTCGCATCGAAAAAAGATAAAATTGAAGCGGATTTTGGTGAGCCACTAATTTGGGAACGATTGGACAACAATGTAACTGCTCGTATCAAATTTGAATTAACCAATGTGAGCATTTTCAATGAGTCAGATTGGAAAAAGATGATTGCGTTTATGGTTGACGCTGTGCCAAGATTTGAACGTGCTTTTAAGAAACGGATTCAAGAATTGAATAGGAGGTAAACCTTTACTCAACAAGAAAAGAAGATGATACTGCTTAAAAATAATTAGGATGAAAGAAACTATTGCAAGATTAAAAACAATTATTTCATTGATTGAAAAAGGTGAAATTAAAGGTGAAAGCCTCAATGGAATCAATAGGTTTATCGATTCTATTACGACAGTAATAGAAAGTGAAAAACCTCATTTAAAAATTGAAAGTGAAAAAAAATTATCCTATCGTGAGGAATTAGAAAATCTGGATAAAAGTTTGTTGTTGAAAAAAATAGAAGTCAACAAAATACTTTTGACTAAAAAAAAGGAAGAAATTCTAACTCAATTTGACCGATCGAAGAATGACACTGAACAATATATCCAATTACTAAGCGTAAATGAATGTGTTCTTGAAAATCTACAAGATTTAAAAAGTGATAAAATAGAAGAAAAATTGCTTTTCTCTCATTGGAAAATTGATCCTAAAAATTTTTTAATAGATTTTAAAACCAATAATAGGATTTGGGATTATGCGTCCACTTTTGATAATGATAACATCAATGATATCCTTTCCCTCGGATTAGATGTTCCAGACGATTTTGATGGGATCCTTTGGCATTTAAAAGAACCGCAACGTTCTATTGTAGAAATTTTGTCTCGGCAACCATTTAAAAAACAAATTTTTGTGTTTTTGGTGAATAGAAATAATATTTATTATACAAGTGACATTCAAGTCCAACATCCCACATTTAATGAAACAAAAGACATTAGATTTTTTAAGGCAATGATATCAAAATTACGGATATCAAAAATGCTTTTAAGACTTTCTCCTAAAAACCTTGATAAACAACTTGTGAACGTTTCAAAAATGTTTAATAAATTATTAAAACAAAGTTCAAATGAATTGTAATAAATGCAATGATTAAGAAAAGAACAATTTAATAGAATTGATACCCCAAATAATCGAATGTTTTTTTGCCCTCTGAAATACAAGGGAGGATTGAACCAAAGTAATGGGCTTTTTAAGACCTTGATTGTTTTGGGGAGAATTATTTGGTAATTAGGCAACCAAAAAACACAAAATTGAAACTGTTGGTTTCAATTACTTCAGACACTTCTTGCACGAAGAACTTCCCCTTGTGATCCTTCCGAACAGCGAACACTTTTATCTTGTTTTTTAACGCAAAAGTACATTCGTCAAAAACACCTCGACCAACATATCCTCGAAATTCAGTCGCATAAACACAATCAACGGATTTTATAACTTCCAAATAATGTCCAATGTCACCCAATTCTCCCAGATTCACATTTGGACAAATGACCTCTCCTCCAAAATGCTTTTGAATAAATGCAATTTCTTCGGCTTCTTCTGACGAATTGTATTTACGCATACTATGAGCGTAATAAGCCTTCGATTTGCTCATAATGAATTTTGCTTTTTTCGCTTATTTAGTTCTCGAAGGTAATATCCACCTTTAGGTCTTGGCTTGGAATCTTTACTTCCTTTAGGTCGTCCTAAAACAGTTCCTTGTGCTCTGGTGCGAGCAATACCTTCTTTTGTGCGCTCCGAAATCAAACTTCTTTCAAATTCAGCAAATGCAGCCAAAATATGAAAATGTAATCTTCCAGTGGAACTACTAAAATCAAGATTGTCCGAAATGGAAATAAACCCAATTCCTTTATTAGTCAATTCTTGAATTTCAAGTATCAACTCACGTGAAGAACGAGCATATCTGTCGAGTTTGAAAACAATAACTGCTTTGTATTTTCCGTTGCGCAACGCAGTCAATAATTCTTGCTTAATGGGTCTTGTTTTACGTGTACTCTCCACCTCTTCAAATAAATCGTAATCCAAATTATTTGATTTTGCGTACTCAAAAAGTCGTGCTTTTTGGTTGTCGTTTGTCTGACGGCTTGTAGAAACACGGCAATACAATGCTATTTTGTTGCTTTTTTCCATTATTCCCCTTTTAGTGCTGACCGAAATTCATTGAAACCTCTTACTGACGAAGCAATTACTGAGAACAACTTTCCAGCGACATAAAGACCAACAACCCCCAAGCCAATATATACTACCGTTTTAATTGGAGGATTGTCATCAAGGTATTGCTTAATCTCTTGCAGATTGATTTTCTTTGTTGGTTTCATCTTCCTTGTGTTTTTTGTACATTCTATAAACTATATAAGCAGCCAATGCGCCAACACCTATGTATATGAATGTCTTGATTGCTTTATTTTCAGTTGTTAAGTTGGCATTTGCTTTTTGCAATTCAACTATTGGTAGCGGAATTGGATTTGCTTGAATTGTAGTAAAGTCAATCATTTTTTAAAATTTTAATTTGGTCGTTTCCTAAATTCACAACAGTATATTGGTAAACGGCATAGTGATTTTTGCCCTCATAATGGTTTACGTGATTATGCACGGAAAACGAAAATCCTTTTCCCATAAGAAATTGCTTGTGGAAAGTTCTCTCCTTTTTTCCTTTCATTAGTTCGTTCAATATTCTCAAGTTGACGTGCAAAGGCTTATTTATAAATGCTGCACTGTGTCTTAACTGATTCGCCTTCTTATTGTGGTAGGCAATTCGATTTGCAGAATTTGCGAAAACTTGATTGATTCTTTGTGGAACAAATCCTTCGCCAGTAAGTAAATCTTTTCTAATCATTTTCGTTTTTTTAGTTAAAGATATAGTGTTGATAATGAATTATTTCAGTAAATAATTGGTTGAAATCTTAAAGTGTGACTTAATACGACTTAATGCGATTTATATGCATTTAAAAGTTTGTTGTAAAACATATAATATTCAAATAAAAAATGCTTTCCGTGCACACTAAAGCGCATTTATACTTTTGAAATATGCATTAAGTCGCTTCGGTGATTCCTAAAAATTGACTTTTATCAAGGGAAAGCAGATAATCAGAAAGATCGAACTTCTTCAATTTATCTTGTGGGCTTGCGTTTTTCTCTAAATAATCTGAAACCGCTATTTTGAACCATTTTTCAAGTGGCTGAATAATTTGTGCCCATTTATCGTATGCACAAAGATCTGGGAACAATATAATTTTGCGTCCAATAAGTGCTTTGAGTTTGCTGTAACTCAAGTTACCGATACCTCCCGTTGCCATCCAAATGAAATTTGGGAAATACAAACTTGCAATTACCGCTGTTTTCTCGCTTTCTACAATGGCAATCGTTTTATCTGGGAATTGATTTAGCAAATGCTCCCCAAACAAGCACTTATCAATGTTTTCATTCGGTATTTTCAACTTGCTATGCACCCAATTTATGTGATCATACGGTTCTTTGATGCGCTTCCCATCATTTTTATTGTACAGCATTATTTTGCCCGTTCTGACAACATTATTTTTGTCCATTTGCCAAAATATGGTCGCACCGAACCAATTTTTTGAGTCTCCAATTTTATACAAATCAATTACTTCATTGGTTTTTTCCATTCCAAATCTTTCTTTTAAAAAACAGAGAAAATTATTATTTGTAAGCCTTTTAATGCTTTTGGTTAGGTATTCAAAAGGGATATATTGGATTGGTACTGCCCTTTTTTCTGTGACTTTAAAGGTAAAATCAGACGTTGATAAATCATTAGGTAAAATAGTCTCTGAGCAAGAGTGACAAAAGCCAAATTTGGTATGACCCTCAAAGGGCACGAATTTCCCATCCTTATTGCTTTTACCACACGGACAAGTTTTGACCTTGAAACGGTCTTTGCTATTAAGTTTTAGATTGTTCATTTTCACTCAATTTATGCTTGTAATTGTAACCGCCCTTATATGGGCTTACAACGATACAATGATTGTAAAATCATTTACAAAAGGCGTTACAATTACTTTTTAGGTTTTTACTCTGTTTCATCGGTTATGTTTTCAGTTGGTATCAGCAAATACTTCATTGACTTTTCTCGCTTGTCTTTTTCAAGGCAACACTGAATCCCATTTTGATTTTGTAGTGGAATTTTGTTTGTTGAAATATCCTTTAACCTATCTTCAATCGTTTTCTCTGACGCTCCCAATTCTTCCATCAGTTTATCTAACAAATCACGTCTGGATAAACTTGAACCGTCTCCCAAATACATCTCCAAATACTCAACTACCATATTTAGATCAGCCTTTTGCTTTTTACCATTCATTACCTCTTGTATATCGTCACTACTCGCTAAAATCAGCCCTTTATGCTCCTCGGAGTATTTTGCGTAAAATGGTGTGTGACGAGCCGTGCTTCTGCACTTCAAGTACCTTACTTTGATTAGGTCGGTATCATTTTGCTTTGAATCCTTTTCGTATGACACTTGCATAACCGTACTTGCTTTGTTCATTAGTTCTGTACCAAAATGTCCTCTGGCTTTTTCGCTCTTTGGATTTTCGTGAATAAGGCATAGAAATACAACATCGTGCTCGTTGATGGCCACATTCATTAAATCAATCAACTCTGAACTTTTATCAACCTTATTAAAATCTTCAATGCAATCCGTCGAGACATCAAGCACAATAAAAAGTGAATTATTTGTGTCCCTCTTTAAAACTTTAAGGTACTCGTCTAAAACACTAAAACGCTCTTTTCGTGGTATTTCCAAAAGTGACGTATATTGAAAGTTATGCGGATGGTCTTGTTTTTCATAACCCGCCTTTAATTGAATAGACTGCAAAGCATAAGGAAACTGCTCCGAAAGATTTCTTTCCGTATCAACATATACTACTGTATAGTTAGCGTCAAAATTCTCTCGCTTAAATCCTAACAACTCTGTATTGAATCCGTTCCGTTTTAACATTGCAGCACATATAAATTCGGCTAATCTGCTTTTGTGAACTCCTGCTTGCCCTTGAATAACATTGATGGTGTGAGGAAAAATGATGGCATTTGCATTTTGTCTTAATATTGGATCTGCAAATCGAATGTCTCGTTCCTTAATTTTCTTTATTTTTTCTGTTGTAAACATAATTTTCCTTAATGATTCGGATGGTTTGTTAATCTTCTTGGTTAATTGTTCCATTTCACTATTTAAACCCTCTGGGGTTATTCCGCTCAAAGAATTAGTTTCGCTTGGGTGGACGTTTTTTTCTTGATCATTCATAACTTTTTTGCTTCTTTATATTATTATTCCTCCGTAAAATTCATCTTGGTCGGATTGTTTTTTGACAATCAGCAACTCCATTTCGCTTTCTGAAAATAAAAGTTGCTGATTACTGTTTACGCAATTAGACAACTCAACTTTATCATCTTTGGAATGGTTTTTACTTTCGCCAATGATTTTCGTTCTTGGGCTTCTATTTCTCAAACCTTGTCCATTCTTTGATTTTTGAACAGAACTGTTTCTTCTTGTTTGCAAATTCATTTTTTCTTACCATTATACTGTTCAACTTCTTCGTTTAATTCATCACGGCTTTTAACTTTTCTTTTAAGGACGTGCTGTTCCAATTCCTTTTTAGAAAAAAGAAGTTTGCGTTTGCCACTTCGGTAAAAAGGCAATTCGCCCTTTTCAGCTTTTGAATAAATTGTATTGAGTTTGAGTTTCAAAAAAGATGCTGCTTGTTCAGCTGATAGGAAATCTTCATCTGCATAAGATGATTTTTGAGTGTTGCCCTTTTTGAATTGTTCCAATGCCGACATAAATGCGGTTGAAACAGCCACGTTAATGTGGTGATAAATTTTCGGTAGTAATTCTACCACTGTTACTTCTTCTTTGTTCATTTGACTTGTTTTTAATTATTATGATTAAACAAGTCAAATTTATAGTGTTGTATATCAAACTAATAGACCATATTTTTACGGAATTTCGTAAAAAACTGGTTCATTTTTTTTGAAGGATTTTTTTTACACGTGCGATTTTATATTTAGTGTATTCTGCATCATAAAATTCCTCTTTTGTGCTTATAAATTGGTCATTAGATAAAAGTTCAACGTCCTTCATTACCAATTTCAAAAGAGGAAATAATTCAAGGTAAATTTTATTTTTACTGATTCCTTGACAATAGAAGTCGTCAATCAAGGAGTAAAATGAAGCAGTATTCCCTTTGGCACTTTGTCGTAAAATTTTATTTGAAAACCCTTTATCCGAGGAAGTCGCGGTTTCTAAACGATCAAATATTTTATTCATTTGTTTTTCAAAGGGACCCATTTTTGGTGTTTGCTGCATTTTTTTATTGTAGTCTCTCCGTCTTATTCTCTTGTCAAAATCTACAAATACGACGTTTGTGTCCTCATTATTATACCTTATTGAAAGTTCAAAGTCCTCCATAAAATTGATTCGTAGTTTTGTAGAGAGGTGTGCCTCAACTGCAAACAAATAAGAATACGGCATAAAAAACAAACCTTCAATTGCACTCAATCTGTTGATTTCATATGTTATTTCTTCTATTCTAACCATCCACTTTAGTGTGTGAGATGCAAATTGATAGTCTTTAAGTTTTTGAATGACTTCTTCGTCTGGAAAAAGAGTCAAATCAAGAATAAACGGCATAAACTGATTAACGAAATCAATTTTATCATCTTGACTACCGTCGTTCGGAAATGGGTCAAATTGTTCATTGAGAAGTATTTCTTTTGCGGAAATTGATTTTCGTTTTAACTTTTCTATTTCCGACTTGTATTTTTCGACATCCTTTTCATACTGAATTTTAATGTCCTCTGGCATTGGCATCATAATTCTATATCAATTACGTTTGCCGCTTTAACTTTTGTTTCGCTCAATACTTTTGCGTAGATCATAGTGGTCTCAATTTTTTTGTGTCCAAGCATTTCCGACACAGTATAAATATCAACTCCCTTGTTTAATAGTAAAGTAGCGTAGGTATGACGAAAATTATGAAAGGTTATTTTTTTATGTATCCCTGCTCTCAAAATCCATCGCTTTATCTTGTCATTGTTGCTGTCATTATATTTTAAGCCCTCAAAAACCCCCTCATTTGCTTTGCCCCGTTCCCCAAGCAAGTTTATCGCTGTTACACTTATAGGGTGCATCATTACATCTTCCGTTTTATTTTGAATTAAATGTATGAAATAACGGTTCTCTGTGCTCTGTATGTCACGCCATTTTAACTTACTTATATCACCCCATCTTAAGCCCGTCAATGCAGAAAACAAAGCGGCATTTTTTATCGGCTCTAAATCACAAGGCGTTTTAGCCAAAATCTGTAATTCTTCTTGAGTTAAAAATTCTCTTTTACTTTCCTTTTGTTTTATTCCCTTTACGTAACGCAAAGGATTTTCATTTAAAAGTCGAGATTCGTATGCTTCGTTAACTGCACATCTAAATTTATTAAAATAACTCAATGCTGAATTTTGTGATAACATCAATCCCTTTACTGTATTTAATCTATTAGCGTGTAAAAGATATTCTTTGAACTTTTCACAAAATTCTTCAGTTAAATCCGCCATTTTACACCTTCTGTCAGTAAAGGCTCTTAAGTATTGTAATGCACTTAACCAGTTACCATAGTTTCCCTCGCTTTCTTTTCGCTTTTCGCATAGATTTTCAAAAAACTCTAAAAAGTCACGCTTCTTGTTTTGAGTGTTGAAAATTCCGTCTTGCTCGTTTAATATTTCCTTCTCACGTTTATTTTTAATTCCCTCTGCGACAATCAAGTTCTCTTTATTGTGAAGTTTTTCATCTACGTTTTTTGGGTTTTCATAGATGTACTTGTTAAGGTATTCTCTTCTTGTGAGTTTGCCATCACCTCCTTTTATTGGAGGGTAAAAATCCAAATACAGACTTTCTTTGCCGTTGGCAATTTTCTTTTTTCTTAAATGCACTCCCATAGTTTAGTTTATTAGATTGTTTATTACTTGTTTTTTAATTATCACCTTTCCGCCGATACTGGACGGAATGATTGTCTTATTCTTGATGTAACGATACAAACTCATTCTGCTGATACCAAGTAGAAGGCAAGTCTCTTTAATGCTTAAATACTCTTTGGATTGAATGAGAGCCATATCAAGTCCAGTTGCTTCTTTGACAACTTGATTTGGATCAGTAGAAACCTTTTCATTTCTCTTTTTTCTTTTGTACGCTATTGAAGTACATTTTTTTGAACAAAACTGCGTAAAAGTCTTTTGGGCAATGAAAGCATTATTGCATTCAATACAAATCTTGGGTATTCTTATGTTGACGCTCATATTCATATCAATTTGTAAAACATTGTAACATAATGTAACAAATTGTAAATATTCACCAAACTAAATTGCAAATAATTGTACCTCGTTACATTGAGATACAGCAAAGATACAATTATAATGTTGGATAATACAAGTGTATAGGACTAAATAAAATTAGAGAGGTGTGCTTAAACGCTTGATATTAAAGTCTTTTGTGTGGTTTAATCGTATTAGGTCAGATTAACTATTGCTACTCCTACTTTCCAATACAAAACTTCGAAAATATATTACCCAACAAATCATCAGTAGAAATATCTCCTGTAATCGTTCCTAAATCATACATTGCTTGACGAATATCCATAGCGATCCAATCTGAAGTCGTTAATGAATGTAAACCTTCTTGGGCTTTTTGTAGCGAAACCTCTGTCTTTTTCAACGCTTCATAATGACGTAAATTCGAAACTATCGTATCATTAGCGATATCAAAATTTTCAGTCAATTGACTCACCATCCACTGTTTCAACTCATCAATTCCAAGTCCTTTTTTAGCACTGATTGGAATGAAAGGAATCTTTTCACTCTGACCATCATTCTCATTCTGTTTCTCACTCTGTCTCAAGTCTGCTTTATTCCCAACCAACACAAATTTCTTATCAGGATGTTCAGCTTGTAATTTTTCGATCCATTCTTTCGCTGTCCAAGTATCCATCGAAGCATGACCTTCCAATTCAGAACCTTTTTCGCTAAAATCACTCATGACCACAACAATTTGTGCTTGATTTATTTTTTCCAATGAACGTTCGATTCCTAAATTTTCGATCGTGTCAACACTTTCTCTAATTCCGGCTGTA
>CALPUT020000075.1 GCA_943326825.2 Chryseobacterium gleum
AATACAATTGATGCTGCAAATGGAGTTATGAATATTTCAGTTTTCTTTAAAGGATCTGCTCCTAGTTCAACTGAATTCAATGGTACAGGTAAAATTTTCTGTGTTGAGTTTACTAAAACTGCTAACTTCCAACAAATTGATACAGCTGTAGTTTCAGCTACTTTCTTACAAGAAAGTTATATTACAGGTGTTGCTACAAGATCGGTTTCAAATGGTAAAGCAATTACTTACAGAAATGAAAACTTTGTTGGAACTTTAAAATTCTGGTCTGATAATAGTGCAATTAAATATGATGCAGGTGCTCCTAATACATATTTAATTACAAATGTTCAAGGTGCTGATGTATCAACAGGTGTTTTAAATGCTAATAACATTCTTGTTAACCCATCATTATTAGGTACATTTAATTATTCTTTAACTAATGGATTAGGAATTAGTATCAAGAGAGATATTAATAATCTTGCAGTTGTTCAAGGTTTAATTAATGCAGCTGATGTCGCTTTAGGTAAAGATTTAATTACTAATGTATCTTCATTTACTCCTTCTATTTATCAAGCAATTGCATTAGATGTTAATATGGATGGTGTTGTAAGTGCTGGTGATATTTCTCAAATCAAACAAAGAGCAACATTAAACATACCTGAGTTCCAACAAGCATGGAATTATTCAAATGCTGGTGTTTCAAACGGTCAAGCTTCTAAAGATTGGATATTTGTTGATTCTGCTAGAATTCAAAATAATGCAGCTTACCAGAGATCTTCTACTTTCCCATTAAATGATAACGTTGGTTTTTCTAAAGCAAAAGTTCCTGTAACTCCATTTGTTTTAAGTGTACCAGTTTCAAGTTATTCTAACTGTCCAGTTATCACAGCTGAAACTTACAAATCAATTATGTTAGGTGATGTTGATGGAAGTTATGCTGCTTTCAACGCTGATGGTGTTTTGAAAAGTTTAGAAAACAATGGTAAAGTTATTTTAGATGTAACAAATGCAATCGATAATGGAACTTCAATTGATATTCCAGTTTCAATTATGTCTGCTACTGATGTAAGAGCTTTAGATTTCGCTTTCAAATTCAATGAGGATAAATTAACTTTTAATTCAATTGTTTCTAATAACAATGAAATTGATGGTTTTGCTCACTTCAATGAAAATGATAGAACATTAAGATATACAGCAACTGATATGACAAACTTTGATTTAAACAAAGTTGTTTTAACTGTAAGATTTGATAAAGTTAATGGTAATGTTACTGCTAACGATATCAACTCAACTTTTGGTTTATTAAATGGTAAAGTAGTTCAAGTTGAATTAGATGCCTTAACTAATAGTTTATCTTCTTTATCTTCAATGTTGGTGAATATTTTCCCAAATCCAACGATGAATATTTTAAACATCGTTTCACCAGAAAATGCAACTGTAGAAATTATGGATGTAACTGGTCAAAATGCACTTATACAATCTACTGTAAACGCTAACGAACCAACAACATTAAATGTTGAAGGTTTTGCAGCTGGTATGTATGTTGTAAAAGTTTATAACAACAATTTCAATAGAATTGAAAGAATTGTTATTTCTAAATAATTTATTTTCATCGATAAATAACAAAGAAGTCGTTCCTAATCTATTTAGGGACGACTTTTTTACATTAATAATATATTAAAAACAAAAAAATGAAATTATTATTTACTATTTCAGCATTACTATTTACTACACTAATTTTTGCTCAAAAAGATTTAAATCATGATAAAAGTTTGACTGATTCAATGCTTTTCGATTTAGATCAATCAGTTGTTACATCTGTTTCTGGTACAACATATATAGATGTTCCTATGTACATAAAATCTACTTCTGTAGTAAATTCATTTGATTTTTGGTTTAAATATGATGAAACAAAATTAACATATGATACTGTTGTTTCTAGTTTTCCTTCTTTAGATCCATTTACAAGTTTTAACGCTAATAATCATTATTTAAGTAATACTACTTCTGGTCCAAATAGCAATTATGTTGTTCCATTAAATACAACTTTATTGACGGTTCGATTTATATTATTAAATCCATGTTCTAAAATAATAAGTTCTGATTTTAATTCAATTAATACTTTGACAAACGGTACTAATTGTAATAATCGTTTTATCTCACCTACACAAACTCAACAAATACCTGCTATTATTTCAACAAATTCCTTTTATTGCTCAAATCGATCTATATCTTTTTCTTATCCATCATCAATTTCGGGACAAAACATAACAAATTATTCATGGGATTTTGGTAATTCTATTACTGACAATAATCAAAACACTTCTGTTACCTATGTTAATGATGGAGATTATACAGTAACTCTTATAACTACTAATTCATCTGGCTGTTCTTTTACAGCCTACAAATATATTCATGTTGATAGTTCTCCAATTGCAAGTTTTACATCTTCTTATGATTCAAATTCAGGAGTTTCAACATTTACTAATACATCAACTATTTCTACAGGTACAATAAATCAATTTGATTGGAATTTTGGAGATAATTTAACTTCTCCAATAGAAAATCCTACTCATATTTATTCTTCAGTTGGAACATACACAGTTAATTTAACTGTTACATCAATGATTGGATGCTCAGATAGTACTTCAAATACTATAACAATCACTCCAATGACTAATAGCTTAGAAGAATTAAACAGTTTATCTAATGTAACAATTTTTCCAAATCCTGCTTCGACTAATATTGTAATAAAAGTTAAAGAAAAATCTACATTTTGTTTATTTGACTTAGCAGGAAATCAACTGTCAGAATTAATCAATTTAGAACAGAATGATCAGCATACTTTAAATTTAACTTTATTCTCCTCAGGCTTTTATATATTGAAAGAAATGAATGAAAATAATTCTAATATGTACAAAATTGAAATTGTAAAATAATTAATCTAAAATAACCATCTAATTCAATTCTTTTTTAAAGAATACAAATCCAACCTTCTGTCCTTTAAGTTTTTTACACTTCCATGAACGTGTAATTCTTGAAGTAAATCTAAATCTACATCACAAATTAGAATCATTTCCGTATTAGGTGTAGCTTCTGCTTTAATGCCATTTGTTGGAAAAGCAAAATCACAAGGTGTGAAAACGGCAGATTGCGCAAATTGAATATCCATATTACTTACTTTTGGTAAATTACCTACACAACCAGCAATGGCTACGTAGCATTCGTTTTCAATTGCTCTAGCTTGAGCACAACGTTTAACACGATGAAATCCATTTTGGGTATCAGTTAAAAAAGGTACAAATAAAATTTTCATACCTTCATCTGCTAATAATCTACTTAGTTCTGGAAATTCTGAATCGTAACAAATCAAAATTCCTATTTTACCACAATCTGTTTCAAATGTTTGAAGATGATTTCCACCAATCATTCCCCAAGAGTTGGCTTCACTAGGAGTAATGTGAAGTTTTCTGAATTGCTCATTAGTACCATCCCTTCTACATAAATAACCTACATTGTATAAGGATTTGTTTTCAATGAAAGGCATGCTTCCAGTGATAATGTTGATATTATATGAAATAGCAAATTCTTGAAATTTTTGTTTTATTTTTTCAGTATCCTTTGCTAATCTTCTGATCGCATCAGCTTCTGGAAGTTCGTTGTATTTTGCCATTAAAGGGGCATTAAAAAACTCTGGAAATAAACAAAAATCACATCCATAATCAGAAACGGCATCGATGAAATATTCCATTTGTTCGAATAGTCTTTCAATACTATCTAAAGGTCTCATTTGCCATTGAACCAAACCTAAACGTACCGTAGATTTTTTACTTTGAAATAAATCATCTCTTTTCTCATAGTAAATGTTATTCCACTCTAGTAAAGTAGCATATTCTTTTGAATTTGTATCATTAGGAAGATATCCAGTCATTATTTTCAAGACGTGAAAATCATTACTTAATTGAAAAGTCAAAACGGGATCAAATATTTCCTTTAGTCGTACTTTATTGATATATTCTTTTGGAGTTATTTGTTCTGCGTAATCAATGTAATTTGGTATTCTTCCTCCGAATACAATTGATTTTAAGTTCAGTTTTTCGCATAATTCTTTTCTTGAATCATACAATCTACGACCTAGTCTTAAGCCTCTAAATTTTGGTGAAATAAAAACATCAATACCATATAACGTATCTCCGTCTTTATCATGCGTGTTGAAAGTATAATTCCCTGTAATATCCAAATAAGTATGGTCGCTTTCAGCTTTATCTTGCATGACTCTAATTGATAATGCACAACCTACAATAATGTTATCAGCTAAAATAACAATTTGGCCTTCAGGAAATTTTTTTAATAATGTTTTGATGTGTCTTTCTTTCCAATAGGCATTTTCCATATCATTATAAGAACTAATCATAGCATTTTTAAGTTCTTCGTAATCTTCGATTCTTAAATGACGGATAACGACTTTTTTGATTTTCTTGGACATATTTTTTGTTTTTCAATCTAAAATTATTGATTGAAAACAACAATATGATAAATAGCACTAATTCTTAACCATGAATTAATATTATGAAAATCTAAGCCTAAATGATTTATTTAGAGATAATAATAAGTTAATTTAGAATTGATTAAATCTCTCGATCCATCAAATATGCAGCTAATTCTAATAATGGTTTCTTTTTTTCGTCTGGTATATTGATTTTTGCTAAAGCTTCTTTTGCAATTGAATAATGTTCTTGCATTATTCCTTTACAAATCTCTTTAACACCTATACTATCGAATAAATTACGAACGGCAGTCACTTTAAATTCAGCATCTTCTTCATTTAATAATACCGCAAGCTCATCTTTTTGGAAATCATTTGCCAATTCAAATGCTTTTAACAGCAGTAATGTTTTTTTATTGCAGATTACATCTCCACCAACTTGTTTACCAAATTTTTCAGGATCAGCATATAGATCTAATATATCATCCTGAATTTGAAAAGCAATTCCTACATGTTGACCAAATTCATAAATTAATTCTTTGTTTTCTTTTGATGTTTCTGCTACAATTGCTCCCATTTCAAGTGCACAACCCAACAAAACAGAAGTCTTTAAGCGAATCATTTCAATGTATTCAGTAATGGTTACATCTTTACGATTTTCAAAATCCATATCCATTTGCTGACCTTCGCATACTTCAACAGCAGTTTTATTAAATATATGTAATAATTCTGAAACAATTTTAGGGTCTTGTTTTGCTAACTCTTGATATGCTTTAACCAAAAGAACATCGCCCGAAAGTATGGCAATATTTTGATTCCATTTTTTATGAACTGTCGCTTGCCCTCTTCTTACAGGTGCTTCATCCATAATGTCATCATGAATCAATGAAAAATTATGGAACAATTCAACTGATAAAGCCGCAGGTAACGATTTATTACAATCGACACCAAAAGCATCAGTTGCCATCAAAGTAAGCACAGGACGCATTCTTTTACCTCCTAAAACAAGGAAATAGCGTAACGGATCATATAAGTTTGAAGGCGAAATCGGAAACTGTACATTCCCTATACCTTTTTCAACGATTTGTGAATAATATTGAATAGATTGCATTAATCTTTAATCAAGTTTAATAAATAAGTACCATAACCACTTTTAACCAATGGTGTAGCTACCTTTTTTAATTGTTCTTTATCAATGAAACCTTTTCTGTATGCTATTTCTTCAATACATCCTATTTTAAGTCCTTGACGTTCTTCAATTACCTGAACAAATTGTCCAGCTTGCATCAATGAAGGAAATGTTCCAGTATCTAACCAAGCTGTTCCACGATTTAAAATCGCAACTTTTAATTTATTTTGTCTTAAATACTCAGCATTGACATCTGTAATCTCATATTCGCCTCTTGCTGATGGTTTAAGATTTTTTGCGATTTCAATAACTGAGTTATCATAAAAATACAATCCTGGAACGGCATAATTTGATTTTGGATTCTCTGGTTTTTCTTCGATTGAAATAGCTTTCATGTTGTCATCAAATTCTACAACTCCATATCTTTCTGGATCACTTACATGATAAGCGTAAACTACTCCACCTTCAACATCAACATTTTCTTTTAAAAGATTTCCCATTCCTACTCCGTAGAAAATATTATCTCCTAAAATCAAAGCAACTTTATCTTTTCCAATGAATTCTTCTCCTAAAACAAAGGCTTGAGCTAGTCCGTTTGGTACTTCTTGAACTTTATATGAAAACTTACACCCTAATTGAGAACCATCACCTAATAATTTTTCAAAATGAGGAAGATCATGAGGTGTTGAAATAATTAAAATATCATTTATTCCAGCACTCATTAAACTGGAAAGCGGATAATAAATCATTGGTTTGTCATAAATAGGCATTAATTGCTTACTGATTGCCAATGTTAATGGATGTAATCTTGTTCCAGATCCACCTGCAAGAATTATTCCTTTCATATGTTAATATCTTTAATCGATTCAACTTGAATTAAATCTTTATCGTAATCTTCTTCTTCGTCGAAGATATCAAAGAAAGGTTCTTTAAATGATTTAGTTGTAATTTTTCGTTCAAGACTCAATAATAAAGCTGGAAGTATAATCAAATTGGTCATCATACCTACCAAAATAGTTAATGAAACTAACATACCTAAAGCTTTTGTTCCACCAAATTGTGAAAATGCAAACATTATAAAGCCAAAAAACAAGATCACTGAAGTATAAAAAATACCTAGTCCAGTTTCTCTTAAAGAAAGTAATATTGAGTAACGAATATCCCACATGTGAAGTTTGAGTTCCTGTCTATATTTGGCAAGGAATAAAATCGCATTATCAACAGTGATTCCAAGTGCTATACCGAAAACTAATAATGTTGAGGGTTTTAATGGGATTTGAAAATAACCCATAATACCAGCAGTAAATAATAAAGGAATTATATTAGGTATCATCGAAATTAAGATAATTCTAAATGATCTAAATAATACTGCCATCAACGCTGAAATTGATAGAATAGCAAAAACTAAACTTTGAACCAAGTTGATGAATAAATATTTCGTCCCTTCAGATACAACAACTGAAGTTCCCGTAAATGTTAAATCATAATACTCATGATCAATCGCTTTTCTTAAAATATATTTGAAATAAGGTTTTTTAGAATATTTTTCGATGTTTTCTGGATGCATATCAAAAGATAATTGTATTTCAGAATTTCCTTTAGATAAAATAGAAGTTACACCATTAAAAATACTAGAGTAATTATATAAAAGCGAATCAACACAAGATTTATCACCTTTAACAACTTTCATGTACAAACGCTCAATGTCTTTTTTATCTGGATTTAAAATAGCATCAACTTCATCTTTTAAGGTGTCTACTTTTTGTGCAACCTCATAAGAACCTAAATCTTTCATTTGAGTTCTAATTCTTAAAGTTGTATTTGAAGTATCTACTAATTCTTTTAAAGATAAATTACCGCCATTTGCACTGCTAATATCAAACTTGTCAATGTATTTTTTAAGTCTAATTTTATCTTTATTTGAAACTAATTTATATTGTTCAGGATCATTACCATAATAAGCCATATTGATTGCTTTCATGAAATCAACCAATGATAAACTTTTTGAAAATAAAGTATCTTTTGAAAATTTAGCTTGAATTTCTTCAACTTTTAATAATGTCTCATTTTTAAATAAACGACCTTTTTCTTTGTAGTTGATTGTCATTTCAAATGGAATCGAACCGCCAAAATTCTTTTCAATAAATTTAATATCTTTTAAAATCGGATCATTTTTCGGTAAATCTCCAGTTATATTTCCTGTAGCAGTTAATTTAGTCATTCCGTAAATACTGATGATTGTTAAAAGTATAGAACAGATATAAATTAATCTTCGTCTTTTAGAAACTAACACAACAATTTTCTCAATAAAACCTTGAGAATAAACTCTGTATAAGTGACCTAAATGTCTTGCTTTAGGTGGTTTTGAGAAAGAAGCAATGATTGGAATTATACAGATTGAAAGTATAAATACGACCATTATATTCACACTTGAAATAATACCAAATTGTGCTAATTTTTCGGAACTCGTAAATGTACAGAAGCCTACAGCAGTTGTTAAGTTAGTCAAGAAAGTTACAGATCCGATTCTTCGAATCATCGTATAAAGTGCTTTGATTTTATTTCCGTGCTTAACATATTCTTGATGGTATCTAGTGACTAAGAATACGCAGTTTGGAACACCAATTACAATCATTAATGGTGGGATTAATGCCATCATTATTGATAAATGGAAACCTAATAAGCCGATGCTGCCTAAAGCCCAAATCACTGATACAAAAACAACGATATTACATTGAATTACAACTCTTAAAGAGCGAAAGAAAATGTAAAGAAGCAGAGAGGAAGCGAGTACAGATAAACCTAAGAAAATATACATTTCATTTACGATTCTTTTGCCTATCACAACTCGCATGTGAGGTAAACCTGCAAAATGTGGTTGTCCAAAGTATTTAGAATATGATTGCGCTAATTCTTCAATTTTAATTACAACTTTAGATTTCTTTTTATCGGCTAATGCATTTTCATTCATTCCGATCATTATCAATGAAACTTTCGCAGAATCATTGTATAATAATTTGTTGTAGATAGGGTTACGTTTTATTTCTCGCCTTATTGAATCAATCGTTTTTTCATGAAAAGTTAAATCAGAAAAGATTTTGTTGATTTCAAATCGATTTTCAGAGATGTTGTTTTTTATTGTGTAGAGTGTTGCTTCAGAAATTACATTTTCAACACCGTCAAATTTTAAAATTGAATCTCCTAATTCCTTCCATTTTGTGAAATTCTTTTCGGTATATAAAGAATCTGCTTTTATTGCAATAACTAATGAAGAACCATCTTCGCCAAATTGAGTTTTAAATTTTAGATAATCAGCTTGTGCAGGCGAATCTTTAGGTAAAGTATTTCCATATCGATTGTCAACTTTCAGTGAAGTAACGGCATAATAACCGAAAAACACTGTTAGTAAAGCAATGATTGTAAGAACAAATAATCGATTTCTTAAAATTAAACTAGCTAAAACTTTCCACATACTTTTTTTAATCTTCAAAAATGAACCGATAAAGTTAATAATTTATTCCACTATATAAAAATAGTTTGGTTAATGCTTCAAATCTTCAGCTAACCACTCAAAAAATTCACGATACCATACTAAGCTATTTTGCGGGCTTGTTACCCAATGACTTTCTTCAGGAAAGTATAAATAGCGGCTTTTTAAACCTTTTAATTGAGCCACTTGAAACGCTTGCATTCCTTCACTTTCAGGAACTCTAAAGTCCATCCCGCCATGAATCACCATGATTGGTGTATTCCATTGATCTACTTTGTGGTG
>CALPUT020000076.1 GCA_943326825.2 Chryseobacterium gleum
AGCAATCTTTTAGATCTTTCATTTTTAAAAAAACTTGTTAAACTATTTTTTTCAAGTTCTCTTATAGATGCTAAAAAACCATTATTACCAGCGGGAAAATTCCAAATTGCTATTCCCTGATCTAAATAGCTACAAACAACTCTGAATAAAAGTGGATGAACTAAAGAATCTAAATCAATTTTAAAATGCTCTTTCCAATGATCACGAACAACTCCTATTCTAGAATCAATTTTATCCTTGTACTCTTTATGGATTAATTTTTCTATCCATTCTTCTCGATTTTCAATGCCAAATTTGTTGTCAATTATTCGATTAAATACATCCTTTTTTATTGTTCCGTTATCATAGAAAGCTCTATATTCTTCAAGTTTCAAGTAATTTTTATACCCAAAAATAACTGAAGCTTTTCTTAAAGCATCATGAAAATCCTGATCTTGAAAAGATTGTAAAAGATTCTGAAAAATAAAATCTTTTAGGGGATTCTGAAAAGGTAAAAATCTCTTTAACTTATAAATTACATTTTCTTCGTTATAAATACTCTCTTTATATAAATTCATATGATTCTAATTGAAAATAAAATATTAAAAATCAAGCAATAAAAACTACTTAATAATCTTATAGTTCAACAGAAATTCTATATTATAATTTTCTTAAGAGTAAGCCATTTAGGAGACTTGAAATCAGATTTTTTGTCGTAATAAACAAAAACACATTTACTTAAATCTGAGTGATTTATTTCGATTAATTGAATAGATGGAAATATAAAAGTGTTAAAATCATAAGAATTTAAAAAAATATAATCCTCACACTCTTCAAAATCTTCCATTTCTTCCATTTCAGTATATGTAAATGGATCAACATCTTGATTTTGAGATATCGAATAAGTTAGCTTTTTGATTTTAGCTGAAGTTAACTTTACCTCACTTACATTATTCATAGAAAGAGAAAATCCTGTAACCATTAATAAAACAGTTACAACGCAAATAATCCTTCCTATGAAAATTCTAAACATATGGCAAATGTATAGAATTAAGTATTGTATAGACTATTATTATTTGCTAATAATTTGTTAAAAAAACGCATGATTTTAAGAAACTTTTAAAATTGGAAGATTCTCTGAATAATATTCAACAGGAAATTTAAGTTCTGACAACTCTTCTATTTTAAAATCGAGCAAATCCTTTTTCTGAAATTTATTTTTCTGATATTCAAAAATTTCATCCGTTTCAGGATTCACAACAACTAATTTTATCCATTCATTATCAAACCATTGAAAAGTTGAAGGATTTTTATTAATTGTATCCAAAACAACATCTGGATAATGTTCAACTATCACCATCAATCTTAAAGGATCATGAATTTCAACCATTTGATTCGGCAAACCAGTTCTTAAATCACCATCAATTCCGTTAGCAACTCCAATTAAACCCATTGCATTGTGTGGTAATTTTGTTCCTGCGCCTAAATTTTCATTATCGACTCTTGAAAAGTAATATTCCAAATTTATCCCTCCACAAACCGGTGCAACGGCATTTAAAATCCCTAATAAATATTTACCATCACGATCCACGGTGTAGTCATAAGAATTTAAAAAAGCTCTACGATCTAAAAATAGATTTTTGGAAAAACTTCGCCTGCCAACAATACATAGACTATTTGTAGCATGATTATATTCTGGTCGTGGTTCAAAAAGAGAGAGTGTTCTATCTTTTACAAGATCATGTATTTTATGTTTGCTACCTCTTGAATTTATTGAATAAAATCTTCGTGATCGCTCAACTGCATTTTCTAATAATGCTTTTTCAAATTTTATTACATTCTCTTTATGCATATCAGCATGAAAATCATTCAATTTTTCAATATCATAAAATACCATTTCATCTCTTGCTGTATCTTGTAAACTGCCAATAAATACAGTTTCATCTGGAATTACTATTCCTCTATTTATCAATAATTCTTTAACCTCTTTTCGATTTCCAATATCAGCTATTACTCGAGCATTTACTGATCCAGGTCTTCCAGAACAGGCACCACAATCATAACCTGCATAATGAGTATTGTTCACACTACTCGATCCATGTCCTACAAAATAAACAATTGGTGCGAAATGATCAATCAAGCCTATGCTTCTTAATAAACCTTCCATTCGATCAGCCATTTCATTGAGTTTGAATCCAACTTGAAGTCCATCTTTTGATTTTTCCTCATTTTTATTTTCAATTGTCAAATGGGAATTTTTATGCATATGTTTAAACGAAGAAACGGAGCTACTACTTTCAGACGGTTTAAAAACACCTATAATTAATTGAAATATTGACCAAACAGCAAATAAATGCGTATAAATCCATCCTAAAAATAATCCATTCACATATTTTGAAAAGTGAAATTCTCTACGTTTATGTTTTGTTTTAACCTCTTCTTTAATTAGTATCTTAGGTGAAATCATTGCTGGGCAAACTTTCGAATAAAACAGCCCTTCACTTGGTTGAAAATAAAATTCTAAATTAAAATGTCCTGCTGTCCCGAAAGTAATTGCGCTATTATCAACTTCTTCAACATGTCTTCTTATTGAACATTCTCTATCATCGATACAAAAAACTGCTTGAAAAGAAACTTTTGAATCTTGAACCGTATTTACATTCTGTTTTAATCCATTTAAAACTTGTTGATAGTAATTTTCTTCATAAATCTCTTGCCAAATTTTATAAATTTCGAATAATTCTGATTCTTTCGGAACTATTAAAAATTTTGCATTTTTTTTGTTTACATGTAGACCTATAGGCGACCAAATTTCACCATAACAACTATCTAAAATATCAATTTGAAGTAATAATTCAAAATAAATTAAATCATACAATGTAACTTTTCTTTTATCTAATAGGGTATCTGGCTTTTCATCAATTACTGAAACCATTCCAGACCAACCTGGATGACTAAATTCTAAATCAAATAGATACTGTTCATATAAATTTTCATCACCTACAACAATTTTTAATAACTTCAATAAATCATGCTTTCCAGAAATTAATAAATTTCGAGCTCTTGTTGTTTTAAAAAAGCTTGAAAGACTATTTCTCTCAAGTTTTGCTAATGATTTTAAAAAACCTAATTGGTTTGTAGGGAATTGCCAAATCGCAACTCCTTGATCTAAGTATGAACAAATTGTTCTAAAAAGTAAAGGGTGAACTTGAGCATCCAAATCAATTTGAAATAGAGTTGTCCATTGATTTTTTAAGGCTCCAATTCTTGGTGTAATTTGTTCACTTAATTTAGAGTATAAAAGTTTATTAGTCCAATCATTTAATTCATTAGCACCTTTTTCTTTTAGCAAAATGAATTCAAAAACTTCTTTTGAAATTTTATTTTGATTAAATAAATCCCTATATTCTTTGATAGATAAATAAACACGATAACCAAAATTTTCTGAGGCAAAATGAAGCGCTTTATGAAAATTCATATCTTGAAAAGCATGCAGCGTATTGTGATGAATAAAATCCTTCAATGGTGCTTGACTTGGCAAGTAATGTTTTAATTTATGAAGTGTCTCGTCAAGATTAAATGCCATAATTGAAATTTTTCTATTAATATAACAAAAAAATAGAATCTATATTTTATTTTGATTCAAAATAAGCCTACTTTTAATAATCAAATTTCAACTTTATAATTAATGAAAACTTTATATACTATATTCTTTCTTTCTTTTATACTAATATCTTGTGGATCAATTAAACCAGAAGCTCCTTTAAATATTTCAAAAGAAACTCCTATAATCAAACAACCTTTATCTTCTATAGTTGTTCCAATAAAAATTAATCTTGCGCCCTATTTAAAAGAAACTGAAAATTCAATTCCTAAAAAATTTACAGGTAAAGAAGAAAATTGTGATGGAGTTAGTTTTAGCTACACCTTTTTTAGAGACCCAATTAAATTTAATGGAAATAAAAATTCACTTGCTTTTGAAGTTGATGGTAAATATGCATTAAAATTAAATTACTGTCCTCAATGTACTGATTTATTTGATTCAAAAGGGAATTGCATTGTTCCAAGAATCTATGCAAGTTGCGGAGTTAATGAACCTTTAAGGAAAATTACAGTCGGATATACTACACAATTATCAATTTCTCCAGATTACAAAATTAAATCTAAAACCGATTTACAAAAAATTGAAACGACTGATCCTTGTGAAATAACTGTGTTTAAATATGACGCAACAAAAAAACTAAAAGAAGAAATCACAAAAGCACTTGAAAATCTCGAAAAAGATATTGATAAAGAAATTGGCAAAGTAGATCTAAAAACTCAAGCTGAAAGTGTATGGAAAACTTTGGCAAATCCAATCTCTCTAGGGAAGTATGGATTTCTATATACTAACCCAAGTAAAATTGGATTAGACAATCTCTCATTTAATGGAAACAGTGCAACATTTGATTTATCAATAGGTTTAAACCCAACGCTAAATACTAATTTAATAGAAGAAAAAAAGAAAACTGAATTACCAAAATTATCAAATTTCACGAATCAAGATGGATTTGTAATCACTCTTGATATATTAGCAAGTTATGACTCACTAAGTTCTATTCTTTCAAAAGAAATTAAAGGTAAGGAAATTGATATCAAAGGTAAAAAAGTAATTTTTGAACAAATGAAAATTTTTGGCTCATCAAACAATAAACTAAATTTTGAAATTGAATTTTCAGGTAAAAAAGAAGGTGTTTTATTTTTAAATGGTACACCCATTTTTGATAAAGAAAAACAAGTAATCTCATTCCCTGATTTAGAATTTGATGTCAAGACTAAAAGTGCTTTGTTAAAATCTGCTAAATGGTTATTTAGCAATAAAATAACAGATATGCTTCGAATAAATACTACATTCGATTTAAAGCCGAATATCGAAATAGTTAAAACATCATTAAACAAGCAAATAAATACAAAATTTGAAGGAGAAATTTCATTAAAAGGATCCATTCAAAAGGTGGTAATAGAGAATATATATCCAAGTGAAAAACAACTGATTTTGAGACTCAATACAGAAGGGAAAATATCTTTAGAATTGTAACAAATTTATAAGAAGAGCGTAATTATATTCAAATGAAAATTTATTGTACAATATTAATCTTATTGGTAATCTTTTGCTTTGATATTAAAGCTCAAGATTATAATGGGAAATCAGAATCTATAGCTGATTGCGAAGGTGCAATGAATATAATTGAACCAGGAACTTTTTCAATTCAATTTACAGGGAAAGCTGGTAGAGAGAACGACTTAATTAATTACCCTTCTTTAAGCCAATTTCATGAAACAAATTCAATTTGGATTTCATTCATTTCACCTTTTCATGGATATTTAACAATGGACGCTAATCTTCTTGACAAAGTAGGATTACAAATGGTCATTTTTGAACAAACTGATGAAAATCCTTGCGTCGAAATTCATAGTGGATTATCTGAAATTAAAAGAATTATCAATTCAACAAATAATTCAGTTGGACTCTCTAAGAATATGAATGAAAATTTCTTGTATCAACTTGAAATGAAAAAAGGTGAAAAAATAAAAATTCTTTTCAATACTTCGGAAAAAATAATTAGCAAATTAAAATTAATAATGCAATTTGAAGCATTTAATCAAAGTTTAAATGTTGATGAAACAAAAGTTGTAGATAAAAGAAATGATGATTTTAGTCCATATTTATCTGTAATAGTCAGGGATGCTTCAAATGGAAAGCCTATTATTTCAAATTTCACAATAGAAGGACTTAAAGATAATTCAGCTTTATATTCTGGAAGTGACTTCTATTTCTCAATCGAACGTTCAGGTAAAATAAAAATCAAGTGTGATGCCCAGGGCTACTTTTTTGCTGACCGAACAGAAACATTGAGTATGGATGAGAATCGAGAAATGACGATTTGGTTAGAACCTCTTGGACAAGGAAAAAGTTTACAACTAGAGGAAATTGAATTTTATCCAGGTACTAGCGATTTTATGCCTAGTTCAGAAGGTAAATTAAGGCGATTAAAAGATTTTATGGCATTAAATTCAGAAGTGAAAATTGAAATACAAGGGCATGTATTTGCTATAGGTGATAATTCTTATGCTGCACAAAAACTATCAGAAGCTAGAGCAAAAAGAGTTTTACTATACTTATCCGAAAATGGAATAAATAAAGACCGAATGGTATCTTTAGGGTTTGGAAATACAAAACCAATATACCCTATCCCTAAATTTGCGTATGAGGAACAAGCAAATCGTAGAGTTGAAATCAAAGTTATTAACAAGTAAAAAGGAGATCAAATTGATCTCCTTTTTACTTGTTAAGTTTGTTATGAAATTATATAGTCATAATTTCTTTTTCTTTTACATCTATTAAATCATCAATCTTTTTTATAAATGAATTCGTAATATTTTGAATTTCAGTTTCAGCTGTTTTAACCATATCTTCAGAAAGTCCATCGTTTTTTAGATCTTTAATCATATCCATAGCGTCTTTACGATGATTACGAATAATTACTTTTCCATTTTCCCCTTCTGATTTTGATCGCTTAACTAAATCACGTCTTCTATCTTCAGTTAATGGCGGAACGTTAATAATTAACATTTCACCATTATTTTGAGGAGCAAATCCTAAATTGGCATTTATGATTCCTCTTGAAATATCATTAAGAATATTTTTTTCAAATGCCTGAATAGTTATTGTTCTTGCATCTAAGGTTCCAACATTTGCTACTTTAGTAATAGGAGTCATTGTCCCATAATACTCAACCATTACTCCTTGTATCATACTAGGTGAAGCTTTACCAGCTCTGATTTTTGTTAATTCAAAATCTAAATGATCTAATGTTTTTACACCTGAACTTTTAAAATCATCATAAATCATTATCAAATCTTCTGTCATCTCTATTATCTTTTTCGATTACAAACTTACTATAGTCCCAACTTTATTTCCTTCCATTAAGTGTTTTAAATTCCCTGGAGTATCCATGTCAAAAACAATTATTGGTAGATTATTTTCCTTACATAAAGTGATTGCTGTCATATCCATAACTCTCAAATCTTTTTGGAAAACATCATCAAAACTAATTGTTTCATATTTCGTTGCAGTTTTATCTTTTTCTGGATCTGCTGTGTAAATTCCATCAACACGAGTTCCTTTTAAAATAACATCCGCATTTATTTCAATTGCTCTTAAAGAAGCTGCTGAATCTGTTGTAAAGAAAGGATTACCTGTTCCCGCGCCAAAGATCACTACACGACCTTTTTCTAAATGTCGAACAGCTCTTCTTCTTACAAAAGGTTCAGCTATTTCTTTCATCTCAATAGCAGATTGTAAACGAGTACTAACACCTACTTTTTCTAAAGCGGCTTGTAAAGCCATACTATTTATCATAGTTGCCAACATACCCATGTAATCTCCATGAGTTCGATCCATTCCTCCTTGTTCAGCCTGAACACCTCTGAATATATTTCCACCACCAATTACAATTGCTACTTCTACACCTAAATCACGAATTTCTTTGATTTCTTCAGCATAATTATTTAGACGATTATTATCAATTCCAAATTGTTTATCACCCATAAGTGATTCACCACTAAGCTTTAAAAGAATACGGTTATATTTCATTTTTCGTGTTTTTGAGACTGTGCAAATATAACTATTTTAGACTGTAAGTAGCAATATTCAAGCGTTTTTTTAGTGAAATGTAAAGTTTAAAAATTTTCTGCCAAACAAAAAAAAGGCTGAATCAAATGACTCAGCCTATCCAAATATTTTAATTAAGACTAGCTTAAAGAAAAACGTTTAAATTCAGTAATTGTTAAACCTTTTTCAGCTGTTGCTAAAAATTGTTCTACTGTAACTTTATTATCTCTAATAAATTGTTGACTTAACAAAGTGCTTTCTTGGAAAAATTTGTTTAATCTACCTTGAGCGATTTTCTCAGCCATTTCTGCTGGTTTACCTTCTTGGATAGCTAATTCTTTTCCAACTTCTAATTCACGCTCAATTGTACGAGCATCAACTCCATCTTTGTTTAAAGCAATTGGATTCATAGCTGCAACTTGCATTGCAACTTGTTTACCTGCTTCTTCAGCATCATTAGAGTTGCTATTTAAAGCAACTAAAGTAGCCAATTGGTTTCCTGGGTGGTTATAAGAAACCACTTTATTAGCAGAAACTTTAGAATATCCAGAGATAACTAATTTCTCACCAATTACACCAATTTGCTCAGTAATTTTATCTTCAATAGTTAATTTTGCATCGTAAGACAATGCTAATAACTCTTCAACTGAATTTGGTAAATTTGTCAAAGCAACATCAACGATTGATTGAACAAAGTTTCTGAAGTTTTCATTTTTCGCAACGAAATCAGTCTCACAGTTCAATGTTAAAATGATACCTGTACTTCCTTCTCCGTTTGTTTGAGCGAAAATTACACCTTCTTTTGCCTCGTTTTCACCACGTTTAGCCGCGATTTTTTGACCTTTTTTACGTAAAATATCGACTGCTTGTTCGAAATCTCCATTTGCTTCAACTAACGCATTTTTGCAGTCCATCATACCTGCACCTGTTTGTTGACGTAATTTATTTACTTCTGAAGCTGTGATTGCCATAGCTAAAAATTATTTAAAAATTAATCTTCTTTTGTTTGTGCCTCACCTGAAGCAGCTACTTCTTCTGTTTTAGCAGCTTTTGAAGCAGCCTCTTCGTCAGAATCAGTTTTATCTTTAGAGTTTTTACGCTCTTCTAAACCTTCTTTAATTGCTCCTGTAATAGCTTCTAATACTACTGCGATTGATTTCGTAGCATCATCATTAGAAGGAATTGGGAAATCAACTAAACGAGGATTTGAGTTTGTATCAACCATCGCAAAAGTAGGGATACCTAATCTTTTAGCTTCAGCTAATGCAATATGCTCTTTTAAGATATCAACGATGAAAATAGCAGCTGGTTGACGAGTCATATCAGCGATAGATCCAAAGTTTTTCTCTAATTTCTCTCTTGTACGAGTTTTGAATAATTTCTCTCTTTTATTCAATGTCTCCCAAGTACCATCCGTTTTCATTTTATCAATCGTAGTCATTTTACGGATTGACTTTCTTGTCGTTTGGAAGTTAGTTAACATACCACCCGTCCATCTTTCAGTAACGAAAGGCATGTTTAACTCTTTCACTTTATCAGTGATAATTTCTTTAGCTTGTTTTTTTGTAGCAACAAAAAGAACTTTTTTACCCGACTTAGCAATTTGTTTCATTGCCGCACACGCTTGATCAAGATGTGCAATTGTCTTATTTAAATCAATGATATGGATACCTTTTTTTTCTTCAAAGATATA
>CALPUT020000077.1 GCA_943326825.2 Chryseobacterium gleum
ATTGAAAATATTCTTGTAATAACTTGTTAATTCTATTAAATAATCATTCAAATTTATATTTGAAAACTGTTCGGATTTGTATAGCTTCTCATGGACAAGGGCGATGATTTTAATTCGCATTTGAACCTCACTAAGTGTTTCTAAATTTACTACATCATGGATGTGAAACTTTTTTAATTCAATTAAACTATCTATAACCGCTAAATTATTTTTTACCCTGTGATGAATTTCACCAAGTAATACTTCTTTTTCTTTTAAAGATTCTGTAATTAAAAATTCTTGATTTTTTAATTCCGTGATATCCATTCCAAATCCTATAACGTATTGGCAATCGTTATTTTTATCAAAAATTGGATAAAATTTTCTTAGTTTATAAAAATCGGCACCATCTTTTTCTTTGCCTTTTTCTTCGAAAGACAATCCAATTTTTGATTCAATTGTCTTTAAAAAAATCTTTCTCCTTTCATCCGCTATTGAAGTATCTTTGTTTCTAAATTTACAATAGTCATAATCGTTTTTACCAATTAAAAATTCTCTTACTCCTTTATCTCTAATTCCATTTGGATTAATAAATAAATAATTATGATGTTTGTCAAAAACAACTACATCAGCAGGAATTTCATTTAATATTCCTTCGTAAAAATTTTTTTGATTTTCAATATTTGATGTCATTTTCTTTTTTTCAGTGATGTCATATCTAATTGAAACGTATTGATATGGTTTACCATCTTTTAAAAAAGGAATTATGGTTGAATCAACCCAATAAAATGAGCCATCTTTGGCTTTGTTTTTAATTTCTCCACTCCAAATCTTTCCTGATGAAATTGTTTTCCATAAATCAGTGAAAAATTCTTTGGAATGGTGATTTGAATTCACGATGTTATGACTTTGCCAGAAAAATTCTTGTTCTGTATATTGACTTATTTCACAGAATTTTTTATTAGCATATATTATAGTTCCTCCGGCATCAGTAATAGAAACAATTGCAGATTCATCAATTGCTTTTTTATAATCATCAAGTTGCGAAAGAGCTGTTTTTAATTCTACTTCTTTTTGGTATGCATTTGATTTATCTTTTACAACTAAAACAATCGTTTCTAATTCATTTTTTTCATTTAATGTAGGTTTTGCATTGTATTCAATAGATTTAGTATTGCCTGATAATTCTATAATTCTATATTCGCTTTTTAATGTTTCACCCTTAAACAATTTTTGTCGATCATTTTCAAAATTTTTAAAATCATCCGGATGTATGATTTTAAAAGGTAAAAAGTAATCGTTTATAAAATCATCCGATTGATATCCAAAAATATTTGAGCAATTTTCTGAAACTTCAACAATTTTTTGATTTTTTACATCTAGTTTAAATAATACTTGCTCTAAAGAATTAAAAATAAATTCAATACTTTTTCGAGTATCTTTTAAATGATTAACAAGTTTGTTTTTTGTTGTTATGTTTTTTAATGATCCTTTAAAGACTAGATTATCAGCTTGATCTAATTTAAATTCTGCTTTAGATTTTAACCATATAATTTCATTGGTTATTTTATGTAAAACTCTGAACTCAATTTCAAATGTTTTTAGATTATTTTTACATGATTCAAAATGATCTTTTACTAAATTAAAATCTTCAGGATGAATTAAATCTAACCAATTTTCTATTATAATATGAGTGTTTTTTTGAACACCTAAAATTTCATGTATTATATCAGAAATAAATATTGCTCTATTTGTCAAGTTGAATTTGAACTCACCGATTTCAGCAATATCTTGAACTTTTGCTAAAGTATATTGTAATTCTAATTTTTCAGTTTCTATTTCTACTTCTCTAGTAATATCTCTGAAAAATCCTTGCGCCCCAACAATTTTACCATCAACTAATCTCGGAGTCGACTTACCTGATAAATGAATTATCTTTCCACTTTTGGATTTAAATTTTGTTCTTACGTTTAATTGTGGGTTTCCTTTTTTAATTTCCTCAAATTCTTCACTGCATTTAGGAATACAATCATCCACAATTACATCAAATATTGTTAAAGAATTTAATTCTTCATCTGTATACTCTAATGTTTCTTTCCAAATTTTATTTGCAAATAAAATTTCACCATACTCACCAATACTTTGAATTAAGTCTATACTTTCATCAATAAGATCAAAGTATTGAACTTCTTTTTCTTGTAATTTCTTCTGAGTTAATTTCATCTCAGTAATATCACGTTGAATAGAAACCCAATGTGTAACATATCCATCAGGTCGTTTTACAGGAACTATATCTAATTCAACCCAAAATTTTTCACCATTTTTTTTGTAATTTATTAACTCAGCTCTACATGGTTCCCATTTTCCTAAATCTTCCCTCAATTTTCGTAATGCCTTTGGATCAGTCTCTTCTCCTTGTAAGTATCTTGGAGAAATACCTATTGATTCTTCTGATGAATAACCAGTCATTTTAGAATAGGCTTCGTTTACATATAAAATTCTTGGGCCAGGTTCATCCAATGGCTCTGAATCAGTAATAACGATTGCATGTTTAGCATCTTCCGCTACTGAATTAATTAATTTTTGATATTTTTCATTACGTTTACCTTTGGTTTCATCTGTTACGCTACAGAAAAATTTTATTGGTTTATCGTTGAAATCATAATTAAACTTACCGTCGATTGATATATATTTTAAATCATTTTTGTTAGAAAATATTAATTTAATTTCTTTTGAAATTTTTAATTTTTGGTTTCTTGCTTTTTTAAATTCAAGTAGCAAGTTAGATTTATTATTGACCAAACTTAAAATTCTACGAAAAACTGAGAAGGGTGAAGGATTTATTTTTTCTAGCTCTAAAATATTCTTAAAACTTGTATCAATAAAATATTCATTGTTTTGAAAATCAAATGCAAGAAAACCAAATTTTTCATTTTCATCCAATTCTTTTTTTACCCAAGAATTAAAATTAATTGAATGGCCTTCAAACTCTTTTGTAATTTCTTTAGAATTTGAAATCTCAGCTATTAGTTCATCATACGTTAATTCTTTTTTTTGAGAATTATCATAGATGCTTTTTAAAGCTAAATTTAGAATTGACTTTTCTGTCATATTATTAAATTATAACATTAGAAATGTTAATACTTAACATAAAATTTATTTATATTAATTAAACAAAAGTAGTTTATTTTTTCAAAAAAAGATTAAAATTTGGTCGTTTCAGTTGTGTATTTAAACAAATAAATTTAAAATTAAGTATTTTCCTTTAAATAATAGTTGTACATATAACTATTATGTGTAAATTTGATTTTGTTGAAATAAAAAAAATGGGGAAGTTAGAACAAGATTTAAAGCAAAAAAAGTTTAATAATGAGGTTATTAAGGCCAATATTAATATTCTTTTTACTGCAAATTTTATCTATAATCAAATCTCTTCCTACTTAAAACCATACGATTTAACGCATGAACAATTCAATGTATTAAGAATTTTAAGGGGAAAACATCCTGAATGTATGTGTCAAAAAGATGTATTAAGTAGAATGGTTGCTCCAAAATCTAACTTGACTTTAATCGTAAAAAAATTAGTTGCAAAAAAATTAATCGCAGTATTACAATCTCCAAAAGACAAAAGAGAATACGAAATTTCAATTACTGAATTGGGATTAGAAAAACTAAAAATATTAGATACAGAATTAATAAAACAAGATCATAACATTACAAAATTAACTGAAAATGAAGCAATTCAATTAAATGATTTGTTAGATAAAATTAGAAGTTAAAAAAATTAAAGTAATAGTTGTACATATGACTAATTGAGAAAATGAAAAAGAAAATTATTGCATCATTCAAAGCTCCGAACAGCAAAAGTATGGGACCGCATGTGCGACAAGTCATACCGAGTACCGTTGGAGATTTAGATCCTTTCGTATTTTTAGATCACTTTGGACCATTCAAAAAATCTCCTGATTTCAAAGGTGTTCCTCCTCACCCCCATGCAGGAATTGCTACGATTACTTATTTGTTGGAAGGAAGTAACCGTCATCTTGATAGTTATGGTCACGAAGCTTTGATACAAAGTGGTGATTTAGCCTGGATGCAAGCAGGTAAAGGTATTGTTCATGCAGAAGGTCTAGACGAAGTTGGAACGGAAAATGAACAAGTTCACGGTTTACAATTTTGGATTTCTCTACCTGCAAAAGATAAATTCATTGAACCTGACTTTTTTCATTATTCGAAAGATCAATTTCCAGTTTTAGTTGAAAATGAGATTGAATACAAAATTGTTGTAGGTGAATTGAAAGGAGAGAAATCACCTGTTACTTCATTATCTCCCGCGATGATATTTGATATTCACATTCCAGCTAATAAAGAATTTGAACTACCGATAGAAACAGATTATGCAAGTGGGATTTATGTCATTGAAGGTGAAATTGAAATTGATGGTAAAGTCTTACAGCCAACTACAATGACAAAAATGAGTTTTGAAGGTGAAAAAATTCAAATCAAAACTAAAAATCCAGCAAGGATAATCGTTTTGGGAGGTTTACCTCTAAATGAACCGATTGTTGGTTACGCTTCGTTTGTAATGAATTCAATGGAACAAATTCAACAAGTTGTAGATGATTATCAGATGGGGAAAATGGGAGATATAAGTTTATAGTTAAGAATTAAAAATTAAAAGATGAAATTATTAGAAAAGTTTAAAATTGGTGATTTAGAGTTGAAAAACAGACTTGTAATGGCGCCTATGACAAGAAGTAGAGCGAATGCTCATGGTGAGGCAAATGACTTAATCGTAAAGTATTACGTTCAGCGTGCTTCAGCTGGTTTGATTATCACAGAAGCTGTAAATATTTCAGAACAAGCAATCGGAAGCCCTTTTACACCAGGTCTTTATACACAAGAGCAAATTTCAGCTTGGAAAAAGGTGACTGATGCAGTTCACGAAGCGAATGGATTAATTTTCGCTCAGTTATGGCATACAGGAAGAGTTGGTCATTCAATCGACAAAAAAGGTGTTTTACCTGTTTCGGCTTCAGCAATTGCAATTGAAGGTCAAACACATTTCACATCACAAGGACCGAAAGAATATGAAACACCAAGAGAACTAACGACAGAAGAAGTAAAGCAAATTATCCAAGACTATAAACAAGCAGCAATCAATGCAAAAGAAGCAGGATTTGATGGAGTAGAATTGCATAGTGCATTTGGTTATTTGCCGAATCAATTTTTAGTAGATGGTGCAAACAAACGTAACGATGAATTTGGTGGTTCAATTGAAAACAGAAGTCGATTTGTGTTAGAAATCATGAATACATTAGTAGAAGTTTTCGGAAAAGATAAAGCAGGTATCAAACTTTCACCAAGTATTCCTTATAACGGAATGATTGACAGTGACCCTACTACCCTTTTCTCTTATTTAATTTCAGAATTAAACAAACTTCCATTAGCTTATTTACAATTAATGCAACCGATGTTTCCAATCGATGCTTTCCCAACATGGCCGAAAGATGTTTTAACTGCATTTGGACATTTATTTGACAAGACAATCATCGTAAATGGCGGATATGACCAACAAAAAGGAGAACAAGAATTGGAAAATAATAGAGCACATTTAGTTTCTTATGGTTCAGCATTTATTGCGAATCCAGATTTACCAAAACGTTTTGAATTAAACGCAGAATTGAATTCTCCAGATAGAAATACGATGTATGGTGGTGGTGAAAAAGGATTTACAGATTACCCATTTTTGGAACAATAACAATTAATAAACAAGATCATGAACAGAATTCAAGCAATTTTAACATTGGATATGGAAAATATCCCAAGCAACTTTCAAGAAATCATCAAACACGAACAAGAAGTTGTTGCACAGTGGAAAGCAGAAGGTATTTTAGAGCACCTTTTTCTAAGAGAAACAAAAAACGGAGCGATATTAATTTTTAAAGATGTTGACGAAGCAAAAGTAAGAGAATTAATGCCTACACTTCCTTTGTATCAATTGAAAAAAAGCGTTGAATATTTTAGTTTAATGCAACAGTTTTAAAAATTAATTTCAATTCTATGGAAACAAAATTAAATTTCAAGCAAATTATCACAGCAGGATTAATAGCTGGTGGAGCATCTGCCATTTTTAATGCTATTTTATTTTATACGTTCCATGCTGCAAGAGTATTGGTAGATACAATTCATATACAACCAAATACACCTTTAACAATTGCACCGATTGTGATATCGAGTATTATACCTTCTATAATTGGAAGTATCGTTTTTTATTTCATTGAAAAATATACTTCTAATGGATTTAAAATTTTCAGAATCGTTTCGATAGTTTTAGTGGCTTTATCTCTAATTAGTCCTTTCACAAATATTCCAAAAGTAACTTTTGGTTATGCAATGGTATTAAATGTGATGCACATTATAGTTGCAGGAGAATTATTGTATTTCATTGGGAAAAAAGTGAAAGCGAAAGCTTAATTTATTATTTCAGTCATCGTGTGCTTCTATACGATGACTGAAAAATTAATCTATATCGATTTAATCAAAGGATTTGTGTCGAAATATCCTTAAGATGATTTTGGATATCTAAAGAATTAGCTTACTTTTAAGTACTTTAATAGACTTGCTTTGACTAGAGTTACTTATAAAATAGAGGAGATTCAAAAAAATTATTCTTTTGGGTAGCTAAAACGTTCATTAAATAAAAAATCTTTGTCAGTTAAGGTAAGTAAAAAAGCTAATAAATCAATCCTATCATTGTCTGATAGATTCATTGGATTTGTCAACTCTTTGGATATTATTCTATTATCATGACCTAAGGAATTATAGTGTTTTATAACTTCATTTAAAGTTTTGAATCTCCCATCATGCATGTAAGGAAATGTGAACTGTATATTGCGAAGTGTTGGAATTCTGAAACGCAAGTAATCTTCTTGCTTACCAGAGATTTTTATACGACCTGAATCATTTAAAGTTTGGTCTATTAATAATCCGTTGTTCGCAAATTTATCTTCATTAAAGAGTGGTTCTTTATGACAAGAAGCACAGTTTGTTTTAAACAAATCATAACCGTGTTGCTCATTTTTGGCAAAAGAGGCTTCTTTTCGCATTACTTTATCGTACTTAGAATTAGTGGATTTGAGCATTACAGTGAATTGAGCCAAAGCTTTTAAAAGTCGCTGACTTGTTATTTTATTATCACCAAAAGCTTTGGTAAATAACATTTTGTATTTTTCACTCTGTTGTAGTTTGGCAATAACATGTTCTAATGTTTCATCCATTTCTACAGGATTTGTGATAGGATTTAACGGTTGGACTTCTAGATTATTTACTCCGCCATCCCACATAAAAACTTTATTCCAAGCCAAGTTAATTAGCGCCAAAGAATTACGATTACCTATTTTACCATCAATTCCATGACTTAGTTGATGATCAACATGTGTAAATCCTGTTTGTTGCAAATGGCAACTGGCACAAGAAATAGTGTTGTCACGAGAAATAATTGGGTCGTAGAATAAATGTCTACCCAATTGAAACCCTTCTTCAGTTAACGGATTTTTTTGGAAATCATATTTAGGTTTAGGCCATTTTTTTGGAACTTCAAAAAATAATGGAGTTGACAATTCATTAGAGAATGACAAGCAAATAAGAAAAAGCAATCCTAATAATAAAATAGAGTTCAAATGTTTCCTCATTCTATATAAAAGAGTTTTGTACTATAATCGGCTAATTCCATTGCTTTTTTACCTGGTATCATTACATTGTTGGTTTCAGCTAGATTTATATTTGAAAAGAATTTGTTTAAATCCATTGCAATGTTAATTTGGTCTTCCTTTTTATTATAAATTAATTCTACTGTTCGCATCGTATTAAAAGGATGAAGATACCCACCAATGTGAAAATGAAACTCGTTCATTCTGGTTTTACAACTTGGGCTTTTTCCTTCAATCTTCAAATTGATATACCCACTTTGCCACGCCCAATACATACCATTTATAGGATCTAAATCATCACTTAAAGCTCCAGAAGTATTCGTTAAACTATCAATTCCAATATTGAATACAACTTTTGAAATTAGTTTATCATTTAGTTTAGTAATCGGAATTATTAAAGAACTCGTATCCTCAAAATCGAGTAAGTGATAACTATATTTTTCAGCAAAAATATAGTTATCTGTATAAAAAACTTGTATAGAAGAAATATAGCATTTGAAATTTTCAAAGGTCAGCGTGTCTCTGTTTGATGTTATGTATTGTTTATAAAATACTAAAGGTTCCTTATTAAACTTTAGTTTGAAATTAATGCTCAAAGTATCTACTTTAGTCTGAGCATTACCAAAAAAACAAAATAACACAATTATAATAATTGAATAGACTGTTTTTAAATGCATGCCTTTATTATTTATTAGACGCATAAATTAAACTTAATATTTATTTTAAAGCCTTATAGTCATCCAATTGGTAATAATATCTTTTTTGAAGTCCTAAAATATTTAACAAGAAATATAAATGTCTGACTAATGAGAAACAACAATCTTTTTTGTAATTGAATTTTTACTATCCGAAATTTTCACAAAATATACTCCGGAATATACTGTCTCTAAATTGATATAACACATTGTACTTCCGTGTTTTAAAGTTTCTTCCAAGACTAACTTATTATTTATATCAAACAATTCTATTTTTAAATCACTAACAGTTGGTGCATACGACTGTATAACCGCTATTTCACTAGATGGATTAGGAAATAATGATAATCCAATTTGCTCTAAATTATTATTAGCCACTGATAGAGATGGAGTATATGTAGTTACAGATTCGCTTATAGTTGCATGTAATGAAGCTTCTACATTACCATGATAATATTTCCCTAAAAGATAAGGATATACAGGTTTGTTATTTGCATCTATAGTTGCAAAATAACAATAAATTCCGTTTGGATATTCAGGAGTTTTACAAAATCTTCCGTTATTTTCATCTAAATCACCCAAACCAGCAACATATTCAAAATCTTCTAAATAAGCCCCCAAAATTGCTTGAATTTGAGGTTGTCCTGGCCCTTGAATTTGAACCATTTCCGTTAAAGTTGGTCCAACAGCAGCAGTTCCATCAGGCAATGTAGTCCTTGCCGTAATATTTCTTAATTGATAACTTGGTGTAACTCTCTTTATAGGTGATGTAGGATCTAATGGATCAGTGTATCCATATGCACCATAAATAGGAAAACCGTCAGCTGCAAAACCAATAAGCGGGCCATGAGTGGCAGCATTTGGAACATAAAGTCCATCTGCTAAATAAATATTACATATTGAGGATGAAG
>CALPUT020000078.1 GCA_943326825.2 Chryseobacterium gleum
AAGCGTGCAAATAAATTGAAAATGCATTTTGGATAATTCTTTAAACTCTTCTCTCATAAGACTTTCAGTTGGTTAGAGCATCTGACTGTTAATCAGAGGGTCCCTGGTTCGAGCCCAGGAGAGGGAGCAGAATTAAGTCCAATAAGCTATGTTTATTGGACTTTTTGCTTTTACACCTTTATAAATCCTTCAAATTATGAAACATATTGAAGTAGTTGCAGCAGTTGTTGTTCACGAAAATAAAATTTTATGTGTTCAACGTAATCACAATAAATACGATTATATTTCATTTAAATATGAATTTCCTGGTGGAAAAGTAGAATTGAATGAAACTCAAGAAAACGCTATCATTCGTGAAATTTTTGAAGAGTTAAATTTGAAAATAAGTATTCAAAAACACCTTATTACTGTCAATCATTCCTATCCTGATTTCAAAATCACAATGAACACATTTTTATGCAACTGTTCAACAAAGGATATTGTTTTAAACGAACATATAGATGCAAAGTGGTTAGATATTAAAGAATTATCTATTTTAGATTGGGCAGCTGCAGATTTGCCAATTGTTACTTTTTTAATGGAAAATTAATATGTTTCAGAATATTTCAGATTTATCAAGAAGTATACAAACGGGTTTTGTTGATTATCAAATACAATCTAAAAAAGGTTACCGACCTGAATTGATTTTAAATAGTAAAGAAAAAGGAAAAAAAGTTCTAACTACAATTGAGAGAGAATTAAGGTCTTGTGATGAATTCTGGTTTTCTGTTGCATTTTTGACTTCAAGTGGTTTCGCGACTCTTGCGAATGCATTTAAAGAGTTAGAAGAAAAGGGGGTTAAAGGAAAGGTACTTGTTTCACAATATTTAAATTTTACTCAACCTGAAGCTTTAAAAAAAATTAGTCAGTTAAAAAATATTGAATTAAAAATAATGACTAAGGGTGATTTCCATTCTAAAGGTTATCTTTTTAAAAATAAAGATATTTATAATTTAATTATCGGAAGTTCAAATTTAACTCAAGCTGCATTATGTAAAAACAAAGAATGGAATTTAAAAGTCTCAGCATCTTCTTCGAGTGAATTAATTTATCAGACAATCGAAGAGTTTAAATCTGAATTTGATAAAGCAACACCTGTTACTAGTGAATTTATTTTAAAATATGATTTGCATTATAGGGGCCAATTCGAATATAATAAGCAAATATTAGAATATTTATTGCCAGAAAAATCAGAAGTTATTCTTCCAAATATAATGCAAATTGAGGCATTAGAAAACTTGAAAAATCTTAGAGCAAAAAAGAAGAGTAAGGCTTTGTTGATTTCAGCAACAGGAACTGGAAAAACTTTTTTAGCAGCTTTTGATGTATTAGAATTTAAACCTAAAAAGTTACTTTTCATTGTTCATAGATTAACGATTGCTCAAGAAGCAATGAAGTCATTTAAGAAAATTTTAGGAGATAAAATAAAAATGGGAATTTATTCAGGAAGTGAAAAAACACTTGATGCTGATTATATTTTTTCAACAGTTCAAACCATATCTAAAGTTGAACATCTCGAAAGATTTAACAATTTAGAATTCGATTATATAGTAATTGATGAAACTCATCGTGCTGGAGCAGATTCATATAAAAGAATAATTAATTATTTCAACCCATCATTTCTTCTTGGAATGACTGCTACCCCTGAAAGAACGGATGGTTTAGATATATTTCAGTTGTTTGATTATAACATTGCTTTTGAGATTAGATTACATAGAGCTTTAGAAGAAGAAATGTTATCTCCATTTCATTATTATGGCGTTACTGATATATCTATAAATGATGAAATAATTTCAGATAAAAGAGATTTTAATTTATTGACCTCAAAAGAAAGAGTTGACAAAATTATAGAAAAATCAAATTATTATGGATGTGATAATGGAAATCTTAGAGGTTTAATTTTTTGCTCTAAAAATGAAGAAAGTAAAGAGCTTTCTGTTGAATTTAATAAGAGAGGATTTTTAACATGTTCATTAGATAAAGATTCTTCTGAAGAAAAACGAAAAGAAGCAATTAGGTTGTTACAAAGTGATGATAAATCTGAAAAACTTGATTATATATTTACAGTTGATATTTTTAATGAAGGTATTGATATACCGAAAATCAATCAGATTATTATGTTGAGACCAACTCAATCTGCAATTGTTTTTATTCAACAATTGGGAAGAGGGTTAAGAAAAATCGATTCAAAAGAATACTTAACAGTTATTGATTTTATTGGAAACTATTCAAACAATTCCCTTATTCCTATTGCTTTATATGGTGATAAATCATATAATAAAGACACTTTAAGAAATTTGATTTCTACAGGAAGCCAACTTATACCTGGAGCTTCTACTATAAATTTTGATAAAATCACAAAGGAAAGAATTTACGAAGCAATAGATACAGCTAACTTTCAATTAAAAAAAGACTTATTAAATGATTATAATAATCTTAAATATATTTTAGGAAGAATCCCAATGATGATTGATTTTATTGATCATGGTACTAGAGATGCTTATTCTTTTGTTTCCTATTCAAAATCGTATTATAACTTCGTTTCTTCTATTGACAAAGAGTTTAATGCTGAATTAAATTCTGCACAAATTAAATTGCAAGAATTATTTTCTTTAGAAATTAATAATTCTAAAAGAATAGAAGAATCATTTTTATTAAACGAATTATTAAAATCGAATCAAATTTCAAAATCGAATTTTCAGACATTAATTCATAATACATACGGATACCATATTGATGATTCAACAATTGAATCATGTGTTAACAATATCAATTTTAAATTCGTTAGACAAAATTTTGATATTATAGAATTGAATGAATCAATGATTTCTTTGTCAATTCACTTTAAAAAAAATATTTTGACAGACTCATTTAATTTTTTTTTAAAAGACAATATTGATTATAGTATTAAAAAATTTAATGAAAGTTTTAAAATTAAAAATTACATAAAAGGTTTTGTAATTGGGAATAAATATTCTCGTAAAGATGTTTGTAGGATTCTCAATTGGGAATTTAATGAAGAAGCAACTGTTTATGGGTATAAAATTAAAGATGGCTCAGCACCATTATTTGTAAATTATCACAAAGCTGATGGTATTTCTGAGTCTACTAAATATGATGATGGTTTTATCAATAATTCTGAGTTTAAATGGATGACAAAATCTAATAGAACATTAAACAGCAATGATGTTAAATCTATTAAAGAACATAATAATTTGTTAAATATATTGTTGTTTATTAAAAAGCACAATGGTGAAGGTTCCGATTTTTATTTCATAGGACAAGTTATTCCAAAAGATGATTCTTTTAAAGAAGTTAAAATGAAAGATAAAAATCAAAATGATATACCAGTTGTCAAATTAGAATTTATACTCACTACTCCAGTTGAAGATCATCTGTATGAATATCTTACAGAAAGTACTTCTTAATATTATAATAATTTCTGTTTCTAGTATCGAAATAATTATCAAATGGCAAAACAAAAGAACACAGACAACAAAAAGTTGCACACCAAATTAATGGATCAAAAAAAGAATAAGAAACAACTTCAGAAAGAGAAAAATCAATTACGACTTCGTGAGTTGAATAAGATTGCTGGGCAGCTGCTTAATCAGAAAACAGAAGATTAGTATAAGATATTCTATTAATTTATAATAATAAAGTGCAATTTTAACAATGCACATAATGTTTTGAAATAACCTAAATCAGTTTCTCTTAATATCACGCAAAGTCTTCTCTATATTAAATTCTTCAGAATAAAGTAAATAAACAACGTACATAAGGAATGTGATTAGAATCAGAAAGAGAGATTGAGAATGATGTAAAACTAAAAACGAGAATGACGCTTTCGCTTTCATTCTCGTTTTGTTTTGTAGCGGGGGCCCGACTCGAACGGACGACCTTCGGGTTATGAGCCCGACGAGCTACCAACTGCTCCACCCCGCACTCTATTCATTTTTGGATGACCTTAAATGCGGTGCAAAGATATGTATTCTTTCTTGAATCTACAAGTGTTTTAAAAAAAGAAAGTAGATTTAATTGCTTTGATAGTTCTAAGGAATTGAAAAACAAATTCTTAAAAATAACCTTGCATGGTGCAAAGGTTGTAATACAATCCTTTTTTAGCGATTAATTCCTCGTGTGTTCCAGTTTCTTTGATCTCACCTTTTGATAAAACCAAGATATTATCTGCATTTCTAATCGTACTTAATCGATGGGCAATAACTAACGAAGTTCTATTTTCCATCAATTTCTCTAAGGCATCTTGTACCAATTTTTCTGATTCAGTATCCAAAGCAGAAGTTGCTTCATCTAAAATCATGATAGAAGGATTTTTTAGAACAGCTCTAGCGATTGACATACGTTGTTTTTGTCCGCCAGAAAGTTTGTTTCCTCTTTCTCCGATATTTGTATCGTATCCGTTTTCTAAGTTCATAATGAACTCATGTGCATTGGCAATTTTTGCAGCATTGATGATTTCCTCATCTGAAGCGTTTTCAGTTCCGAAAATGATGTTGTTACGAACGGTATCGTTGAATAATATTGATTCTTGAGAAACAATTCCGATGTGATTTCTTAAGTCTTTTATAGATGCGTCTTTAATGTTGATATCATCATAAAAAATAGCACCTTGATTCACGTCGTAGAATCGAGGTAGAAGATCAGAAATAGTTGATTTTCCACTTCCAGATTCGCCAACAAGAGCGTAAGTTTTTCCTTGAGGAATGGTGAAATTAATGTCTTTTAATACGTATTCATCTTTGTATTTAAATGAAACTTTATCAAATTTTAACTCTTTCGATAATTCGTCTAATTTAACTGGGTTTTCAGCTTCGTATATTTTTTCATCCGTATCAAAAATCACGTTGATACGATCCAAAGATACTTTTGCTTTGTGAATGTATCCAACAGAATTAGCAACGCCTTGAATTGGACGTAACAATTGTGAGAACATTACAATAAACGTAATGAATTCAGCGCCGCTTAAATTCGTTCCTGTAACGTCTTCTAGAATCATACTTCCACCAAACCAGACAATACTCACAAGAACAAATGCTCCTAATGTTTCATTTAGTGGAGATGAAAGTTCTTTCTTTCTGAAAGTTCTAGTTAAAAGCTGTTGGTGACGATTATTTATTTTATTGAATGATTTAATGACTTGTGGAATAGCGTTAAATGCTTTGATGACTCTAACAGCTCCCAAACCTTCTTCAAGTGCAGAATTCAAAACGCCCATTTGATGTTGACCTTCTTTTGCTGTTCTTTTTAAACTTTTTCCAATACGCGAAATAACAAACGCTGATAATGGAAGTAAAATGAATGAAAAAATAGTCAGCTGTGGACTAATATAAAGTAACGCTCCAATGCTTATTACGATAGAAATCGGTTCACGATAAACTAATTCCAATACACTAACAACCGCAACTTCAATTTCTCCCACATCACTGTTCATTCGGGACATAATATCACCTTTTCGTTCTTCAGAATAGAAAGAAAGCGGAAGGTTTAATGATTTTTCGAATAATTTTGAACGGATATCTCGAATTACGGCCATTCTCAGAAATGATTGACTCCAAATCACTCCGTAGCGAAAAATATTTTTTAATAAAAAAGCTGTAAATACCGAAAAACATACAAAGGAAAGTGCTTTTTTAGGATCTTCAGCAGCCATACTTTCCATAAAGTAATTGTAATATTTTGAAAGGTATTTGAAGAAATTAATAAAACCACTATGGTAAACAGGTTCATTTATGTGGGAAGTAGATTTGTTGTGATCAATAAAAATGATTTTCAAAAAAGGAACAAATAATGCTAATGAAACAAGGTTAAAAATGGCATAAAATAAATGACAAATGATAATCAAAATAGATGTCATTCTATATGTAAAAGCCAACCGATGTATTTCAAATATTTCCTTCATAAGTGCAAAGATAATTTTTGTTTTTGTATCGTAATAAAAATTTAAGGTTTGTTCTGTTTTTCTGATTTTTTTTCAAAAAATAAATGATTACCACTTTATCAACAAAATTATTGAAAACGTATTTCTAACAGGTTGGGTGGTAAAAGGTATTTTATGAGGTTTTGTTTCTTGGAATACCTTAAGTGAATTTATCTAATTTGCATTGAATCAGAGTGTAGAATCAAATTTAAGGATGTGTTAATATCGTTTTAAAAACGGTTAATAACTTTGGTAATTATTAACAATTTTTAAAATGTCCCACAATTTACCACCGGCTCTAAAAATCCAGAAATGCTTGATAATATTGATTATTTTATTGTTTATATGAAACTTATTTGTTTCTTGTACGTTATATTTTATTAACAATACACTTTTGAGTGGTAAAAAGTGGTAGAAATCTACTAATTTTACCCATTATTAATGCTATGACAGGTTTAGTAGGAGAGTTTGAAGTAAAGTTGGATGCCAAAGGGCGTTTCTTATTTCCTTCCGGTTTACGGAAGCAACTGTCTCCTGCTGCCCAAGAAAATTTCATGTTGAACAAAGGGTTTGAGGAATGTTTAACGCTGTATCCTATGAATGAATGGGAAAAAATAAGCGAGAAACTTTCTAAAATGAATTTGTTTAAACCAAAAAACAGAATGTTCTATCGTTTGTTTCATCAAGGAGCTAAACAAGTTTCGTTGGATAACGTTGGTAGAATTCACATTCCTGTAGCTCATATGGAGCGAGTTGGTTTGGAAAAGGATGCAATGTTGATTGCATACAATGACCGCATCGAGATTTGGGATAAATCTAGCTACTTCGAAATGATCGAAGGGAACATGGCAGATTTCGCTGATTTGGCGGATGAAGTAATGGGTGATTTAAATGACGACGAATAATATAGAGTACCATGTACCAGTAATGTTACAACAATGCCTTGATGGATTAGCAATTAATCCGGACGGGATTTATGTTGACGTAACTTTCGGAGGTGGCGGACATTCAAGCGAAATTTTCAAGCAATTATCTCCAAAGGGGAAGTTGATTGTATTTGATCAGGATCCAGATGCAAAAAAGAATGCTTGGGAAGCTCCTAACTTTCATTTTGTTGCAGCGAATTTTTCATTCATTTCGAACCATTTGAAAATAATGGGAATCAAGAAAGTGGATGGAATTCTTGCAGATCTAGGTGTTTCTTCTCATCAGTTTGACGATGGGCAAAGAGGTTTTTCAATTCGCACGAATGATCCGTTGGATATGCGAATGAATCAATCAGGAGAGGCTTCTGCAAAAACAATCATTAATGAATACACAGATTTCGAATTGATGAAAATCTTTCGAAAATATGGGGAAATCACAAATGCTAAAAAAGTGGCGTATGCTATTTTGTCGGCTCGTGAACGTAAACCGATTGAAACTACAGGTGAATTAATGGCAGCGTTAGCTTCATGTGCGCCGAAGTTTAAAGATCATAAGTTTTTCGCTCAGATTTTTCAAGCATTAAGAATTGAAGTAAATCAAGAGTTAGATGTATTAGAACGTTTCTTGTTACAAACAGCTGATGTGATTGCTCCAGGTGGAAAATTAGTGGTGATGTCTTACCATTCATTGGAAGATCGTTTGGTGAAAAACTACATGAAACGTGGTTCAATCGAAGGAGATATCGAAAAAGACTTTTTTGGAAATGTCATCAAACCTTTTACCGAAGAAGTTAGACATCCAATTATACCAGACGAAGAAGAAATTAGTAGAAACTCACGTGCTCGAAGCGCTAAATTAAGAATAGCATTTAGAAATGAGTGAAAATGAATACATATCGAAAGATGTTGTTGAAGAGCAAAAGGTAGTAGAGGAAAAGAAGAAAAAGAAATCTTCGAAATCTTCTTCTAAAAGTGTTCGATCAAATCCGTTGGTACAAATTTTAAATGGAGAATTCCTAACGAAAGAGTTTGTATTAAACAATTTGACATTCATTTTCTTCATCATTTTCCTTTTGTTGCTTCTAGTAGGAAAAGGCTATTATGGAAAACAACTTTCTAAAGATGCTGAAAATGCTCAAACAGAATTGGATGAAATGTCAGCTAATTATGTGGAAGTAAAAGCAAAATTAGAAGAGGAAACGAGAAGAAGTAAACTAAGAGAAAGATTAGAATCAAAGGGATTACATGAAACGGTTAACCCTACGAAAGTTATTAGAATTAAAAAAGACGAATAAAAATAGATTGAAAGACGAAGGAGAAAAGATTACTTAAAATCTTGTTTCTAATAGTCTTGAATCTAAAAAAAAGGAATATGGCTCAAGAAAGAAAAGATATCTACTGGCGTGCATACCTGATTTACTTCGGGTTTGTTGTTATTATGCTTGTTGTTCTTTTTAAAACATTGTCTATTCAATTTGAAAAAAGAACTGATGTTACTTCAACATTACAAGGTAAAATTCCAACAAAAATCATAAAACGTATTCCGCGAAGAGGCGAAATATTAGATGCAAATTATACACCTTTAGTTACTTCAGTTTCATTTTATAATATTCACTTAGATCCAACTGTTTGTGAGGAGAAGTTATTTACTGATTCAATTACTGATTGTGCAAGAGGTTTATCTCGAATTTATCCTTCTATGTCATCTAGAGAATGGGAGCTTTGGATTCGTCAGGGAAGAGAAAGGAAAAATCGTTATTTATTAATCTGCAGTAAAGCTTCAAACGAAGAAAGACGTCAATTAAAAGCACTTCCAATTTTCAACAAAGGAAGAATGAAAGGAGGTTTGATTGATAATGATGAAACAAGTATTCGTAAACGACCTCATAATGAGTTGTTAAAAAGAACATTGGGTTATTATCAAAACCAGAACGGAAAAGAATTACGTGTTGGTATCGAAGGTGCTTATAATGAATATTTAGCTGGAGAAGAAGGCGAAGAAATTGAACAAAAAATTTCGACTGGTTGGAAAAAAACAGGTCAAATAGTTAAAGATGCTGTGGAAGGAGCAGATGTAGTGACTTCTATTGATAAAGAAATTCAAGAAGTAGCACATTCAGAATTGTATCAACAGTTAAAAGCTAATAATGCAAAAAGTGGTTGTGCGATTGTGATGGATGTGAAAACTGGCTTTGTTAAAGCAATTGTGAATTTGACACAAGCTACAGATGGAGAGTATTATGAATTATATAATTTGGCAATTGGATCGAGAGAAGTACCAGGTTCTACATACAAATTAGCATCATTAATGGCTGCTTTGGAAGAAGGTAAAATCAATATTGATGA
>CALPUT020000079.1 GCA_943326825.2 Chryseobacterium gleum
ATTTGAAATGGCTTCATTTTCAATGGATAGTCCAAATCCTATTCTTCGAATTGATTTAGAAGGTAGATTAATTTTGAGAAATAAAGCTTCCGAAAAAATTGTATCAATAGAATTAGATGGTAAAGAAAGAGAAGATAAGGTATTATTCAAACTTTTACCTAAAATTTTAAATAAAAACAATTCGCATATATTATTTGAAATTACTTCTGAAAACAACTATTATTTTGTGACAGCAATGTTATCCAAATCAAATGATTATATAAATATTTATTTGAATGATATCTCAAAACAAAAATTAGCTGAAAAAGAAATCCTAAAATCAAACGAACAATTAAATTTATTTAAAGTATTAATCAATAATTCTTCTGATGCAGTTCAAGTTTCACTTGTGAGTGGTCAATTATTTTATATAAATAAAATTGCTAGCGAACGTTTGGGAATTGAGATTGAAAATTGTCAGAACTATTATGTTAAAGATTTTGAAGCGATTTTTGATGAAGAACAAGCGTGGATCGATCACGTGAACGAACTTAAGAGTATTGATTTTTTAACTATAGAAGGTAAGAATATCAATCATAAAACGGGCAAATCATTTCCAGTTGAAGTAGTTGTTAAGTATATTGAAATTAGTGATGTAGGATTCATTATTGCCAATTCGAGAGACATAACTGATCGTAAAATAAATGAGTACAAAATAAGAATTCAAGAAGAAAAATACAGGAATATCATTACGAATATGAATCTTGGACTTTTAGAAGTTGATTTAGAAGAAAAAATTGAATATTGTAATCAAAACTTTTTAGAAATATCAGGGTATACATTCGAAGAATTAAAAGGTAAAAAAGCGAATGATATTTTTTCTATAGAAGAATCAAAACAAATTATAGAAGAAAAAATTAAACTGCGAGAAGAAGGAAAATCAGATAGCTATGAAATAGCCATTCGAAATAAGTCAGGAGATTTGAAATGGTGGTTTATCAGTGGTGGTCCAAATAAAAATGATAAAAATGAAATCATAGGTTCAATTGGGATCCACTTAGATATTACAAAACAAAAAGAAATTGAAAGGGATTTAGAAACAGCACTAATTGCATCTAAGGCTGCTTCTGAAGCTAAAGAAGCATTTTTAGCAAATATGAGTCATGAAATTCGAACACCTTTAAATGGAATCATTGGAATGATTCGAGAGTTATCGACAAATAAAACAATTGAAGAACAATTTTCAATGATAGAAAATGCCCAAAAAGCATCGAAACACCTTCTATCTATCATCAATAATATTTTGGATATTTCTAAAATCGAAGCTGGTGAAATCGAAGTAAAACACTTAAACTTTAATTTATTCAATGTTTTAGATGATATTCAATCAATTTTTGAAAATGAATGTTTGAAAAAGAACATAAAATTTGAAGTAAATACTGATAATCGTTTAAATTCTATTTTTAAAGGAGATGAGATTCGTATACGACAAGTTCTTTTGAATATTATTGGCAACTCTTTAAAATTCACTCAAAAAGGAGGTATCAAAGTGATTTCGTCATTAATAGATGATGATAAAATTATTCAATTTCAAATCATTGATACAGGAATTGGGATGTCGCCGGATTTTCTAAAAAATATTTTCACGAAATTTCATCAAGCTGATAATTCACATGAAAGACAATATGGTGGCACTGGACTTGGAATGGTTATTACGAAAGAATTAATTGATTTAATGAATGGTCAAATTTCGATTGAAAGTGAATTAAATAAAGGAACAACGATTACAATTCAGTTGAAATTAGAAAGAGGTGAATCGACGGATTTATTAGTAAAAGAAGAAAATAAAATAGTCGATTTTACTGAACATGTTAAAATCCTATTAGTGGAAGACAATGAATTAAATAGGATGGTAGCTAAAATGGCTATGAATGGCGATAATTTTCAAATTGTAGAAGTAGAAAATGGAGTTGAAGCTCTGAAAATACTCGAAAACGCTGCTTTTGATTTAATCTTAATGGATCTTCAAATGCCTATCTTAGGAGGAATCGAGACGACTTTAAAAATTAGAGAATCAGGAGATCAAACTCCAATTATTGCCTTGACAGCAAATGCATTTAAAACGGAATTACAGAAATGTAAGGATGCAGGAATGAATGATTACATCGTAAAACCATTTGAGAAAGCCGATTTCTTAAATGTAATTATTCGATCACTTGAAGCTAAAACAAATAGTAAAAAAGAAAAGCTTTATTCATTGGATAAATTGAATGAGATGAGTGATCACAACAAGGAATTCATCCAAAAAATGACAACTATTTTTCAAAAGACAATTTCAAAATCATTAGAAGATTTAACAATTGCAATTGAAAATGGAAATATAGAATTAGTGAAGCAAATAGCTCATAAAATTAAACCTTCCTTACATAATTTGGAAATAAAATCAGTTTACAAAGAAATTGAAGAATTAGAAACTTCAGAACTGAATTTAAATGAAATTAAAATTAAGGTCAAGAAGTTAAATTCAACTTTAATGCTTGTTATAGAAGACATGCAGAACAGGGAATGAAAAAGAAGTTTTTTCTACTTACACACTTTTCGGGATAGTGTCGAGCTAAATGAAAAAGGCTGTATCAAGTGACAGCCTTTCTGATTTATTTTAATTGTTTTACAACTTCTTCTTTATCGATCAAACCTACATTTGACCATGTTTTCTCTTTGTTTTTATACACTTGAAGTAAAGGTATTCCTTCAATTTTTTGTTCTTGAGCAATTAATGGATTTTTATCGACGTCAATTCGAATGACAATTACTTGATCTTTCATTTCAGTTGAAATTTCATCCAAGTAAGGTTTCATTTTTTTACAAGGTGCACACCATTCAGCGTAGTAATCGATAAGTACGATTTTATCTGTATTTAATAAATCATTGAATTGTTGAGATGTCATTCCAGCATCTTTTGGTTTAGAATTTGTTGTAACTAAAGGAAGATTAGCATTGTTCCATTGCATGATACCACCCTCTAATTCAAAAACTTCTTTAAATCCCATTGAACTGATATCACTTGCAGCAGAACCACTTCTTCCACCACTTAAACAGTAAACAAAAACTGGTTTTGTTTTATCTAATTTTGAAATTTGACCTTCAAAATCACTACCGTTATAATCGATATTGACTGCTTGATCTATAAATCCACCTGTAACTTCTCCTGGAGTTCTAACATCAATTAGTTGTGCGTCTGGTGTTTCACTTAATTTTTTTGAGAATTCTGTTGGAGTCAAACTCGTTTTCACACCTTTTGATTGACCATTTGTGCAACTTGTAAAAGCTGCTAATAGAATAAATTGAATAAATAATAGTGTGTTTTTCATATTGTTTTTATATTGTTAAATTATCAATTAATACTTTTTCAATTTTAACTTGAGGTTCAAAGATTATAGTAGATTTTACAGAATTTGATATTAAACAAGCTGCTTCTGATTTTGATAAAACGCGTTCAGCTTTTTCTTTAGAACTTTCATCTCTAATTGTCAATATCGGTTTTAAAGTAACTTCACTAATCATGAATTTTCCATCTACCATCTCTAGTTTTCCAACTGCATTCGATTCAAATGTAGTAAATTCCAATTTAGAATTTTCTGCAATGGAAAGAAATGTTGTCATCAAACAACTATTGACTGCTGCAACAAACAAATGTTCAGGAGACCAAATCCCTTCAATACCTTTTGGGAATTCAGGAGGAGTAACTACTTCGATTTTAGAATTCAAAACAGAAGATTCTAAAATTCCTTTTCTATCTTGTTCCCAAGTTAGTTTTACGTCGTAAAAATGTGTTGCGCTCATAACCTTTCTTTATTTAACTTCTTCAAATGTTATTTCTTCCGCTTCATTCGATGAGGTTACTTTTTCCATCGGAATAGCGCAATTTCCGGAAGCACAGTCTAATTGAAAAATTCCCATCAAAGTGAAATAACTACCAAAAATTACTCCCATCCATTCTTTTTGTTGAATAGATTGTATACTAATGAAAATCCCAGCACCTAAGAATAATATTCTATGGAAATTCCAGTTGGTAAAAAGGATCTGTTTCATTTAGTTGTTTTTGATTTGTCTTTTTGAAATATATTGAATAAAAGTCCTCCCATAATGGCTCCATATAAAGAACTATTTAAAGGTTTTGAAGTTATCGAACAAGTTCCAGTTTCACATCCGACAAAATGATAATAAAGATAACCACCAATTGCTCCAATAATAACTCCAATGAGCGTAATTTTATATTTCTGAATGAATTTCATTTATTCTAATTAATAAAGCAAAGTTGTAAATTAAGAATCGATCGAAGAGTGACTTTTGTTACACTCCAATAAAAGTGTTGATTTGCTGTGAAATCTGATTCGAATCTTGAAGATTCATGCACTTAAAATGACCTTTAGGACAAGATTTAAAACCTATTTTGGAGCAAGGGCGACAACTTAAATCAGCAACTTCATGTATCGAAAAAAGTTCTTGATGATCAGGGAAATAAGGATACATTCCTAATGCTGGAACAGTATTCCCCCAAACACTGATAGTAGGAATTTGAAAACAAGAAGCAATGTGCATCAAACCTGTATCATTTGAAAGAATAGCTTTTGATTGTTGAACTATACTTGCTGATTGTTGTAATAAAAAAGGACCACAGGCATTTTTAATTGTTTTCGAAGGGAAATTAGCTATAATTTCTTCCGCGAAATTTTTATCCATCGGACCTCCTGCTAGAATTATAGGGAAATTGATTTTTTCGATAATCTCCTTAAGCTTCAACAAAGGCATTCTTTTAGTTGCGAATTGAGCACCAATTGCGATTGTTAAATATGATTTTGGAGCCAAATTAAATTCCGATGAAACATCCACTTTTGATTTTTCAGAAAGAAAGAAATCACACGATTTTAAATCGTTTTTTACACCGAGATGATGAACTGTTTCAAAATAACGATCAACAATGTGTTTAGTTCCCATTTTGTCAATCTTAAATTTCACTAGCATCCATTTTTTAACGTTCATTTTTGGGAACGATTTTGATGGAGCGCCAATTTTCTGTTTTAGTGAAAGTGTTCGAATATTTTTGTGTAGATCAATTACCCAATCGTATTTTTCCAATTTTAATTCAGAAACAACTTCTTTGATTGATTTTTCAATCGTAATTAATCGATCGATGTATGGATTGTTTTCTAAAACAGGAGTGAATGCTTTTTTGGTAATGAAATGAATCGTCGCATTCGGAATTTGTTCCTTCAAACAACGAATCACAGGTGTTGTTAAAACAACATCTCCAATTGAACTGAAACGAACGATTAATATTTTCACATATCAAAAATAGGGATAAAAATGATTTTTTATGCGGAAAGAAGTATATTTCGTCTAAAACTTGGTCTTCATTTGTTCATTTTCAATTCTCTTGCTTACCTTTGCAAACTATATTTTCGAATTGAAAGCTTATAAACCAATATATGTCGTGCTGTTTCTAGCTAGTATTTTACTAGTGTTAACGCCGTTGGTTTATTTTGCACCAAAAGATGGATGGAAAATAGGAGGGAAGCATTTTCATTTCTTGACTCAAGAAGAGTTTTTGCATCCAAAAAAACAGCAAAAAACAGATATTACAAAGTTGGTTGCAGATGTTGATACTGCTTCAATAGAATTAGATGAACCAAGTGATTTATTGAAGCATCAAAACGCTTCTGATGGGACACTGGGAGCACCTTCAGGTGGAACTCTTTCAGCTGAAAGTAGAACGCAATTAGTTCTTAACGAAGGAGCTCGAAATGAATTAATTAAATTTTTCCAAGAATTAGATAAAGTTGCGACAGATAAATCGAAAATTCATTTATTACATTATGGTGATTCTCAGATAGAAGGTGATCGAATGACAGGTTATATTCGTCAACGCTTGCAAAGTCAGTTTGGAGGAAATGGACCGGGATTGATACCAGCAACAAATGTATATACAACCAATACTTTTAAACAGACATTTTCTTCAAATTTCATGCGTTATACCTGTTATGGTGGCACAAAATTGAAAAATCGCCGTTACGGGACATTAGGTTCTGCAGCGAGATTTACAGAAGAAAATTATGACACAATTGCATTGAAATTAGCAGCAATTCAAGAAGGTTGGATAGAGATTGAACCACACAGAATGGCTTACAAACGAGCGAAGACCTATAATAACGTGAAATTGTTTTATACCAGTTGTATCAAACCTTGTGCATTGAAAGTATATCAAAACGGTAAAATGATTCACGAGGATAGTTTGTTGACTGATGGAAAATATCATTCGATTGGATTGAGCTTTGCAGCTACTCCTGGAAAATTGAAATATGTCTTTTCAAGTAGTACAAGTCCTACAATTTGTGGTTTTTCATTAGAAGGAGATTACGGAGTTCAAGTGGATAATATAGGAATGCGTGGTTGTTCAGGAAATGTATTTGGTTCTATTGATGGAACTTCGATTGGTAAAATGAATGCTGAGTTGAATTCGAAATTGGTTATTCTTCAATTTGGAGGAAATTCAGTTCCATATTTTAAAGATAGTTCAGGTGTTCGTCGCTATGCGAATCAGTTTCAAAATCATATGAAGATAGTAAAAAGAGCGAATCCTGGTGCAATGATTGTTGTCATTGGTCCAAGCGACATGTCTTATTTGTCGAATGGAATTTATGAAACTTATCCTTTATTGCCTTATTGTGTAGACCAAATGAAAAAAGTCGCAGGTAAAGAAAGCGCAGCATATTGGGATTTATTTTCAGCTATGGGCGGAAAAAATTCAATGCCTTCTTGGGTTGATCAAGGTTTGGCTGGAGTAGATTATATTCATTTTACGCATCGTGGCGCAAGTATTGCATCACAGTTATTTTATGAAGCTTTCATCGCAGAATATGCTAAATGGAAGTCAGAAGGGAATTAGAAATAAATCAATTAATTGCCATTTTGAAAATTCAATAAATGACAAAAACGATCAAATATAGACTCTTATTTATTATTGTTTTGTTCCAGTTTGGAGTCAAAGCACAAGATTCGTTGCCGATCAGTTTAAGTCATTTTCCTTTTAAAGATTTTCAAGAGTTAGATACTAATTATAGAACAAAATATCCATTGGTTCATTTTGAAAAAAACAATTATCAATTTTTCATAGATGAAAGTAAAAATTGGAATTTATTCTATCACAAAATGGATTCCTTGATTCAATTCAATGATCGGAAATTGAATTTTTATCACATTGGAGGATCTCATTTACAAGCTGATATTTATACGCATGATGTAAGAACGAATTTGCAAACGCATTGGACCAATATTCCAGGAGAAAGAGGTTTTGTTTTCCCTTTTGATCTAGCCAAAACAAATAATCCTGGCAATTACGAGTTTTCTTCTCCGAATAAGTGGAAATCATATAGAAGTGTAAATCAAAATAAATGTGAATTGGATTACGGTTTGTTAGGTGCTGTAGTTACATGTCCTGATTCTTTGATTTCTATTCACTTTAAATATGATCAAACAGAAGTTAAACCTGGGACTTCATCTATTCGGATTTTTCATAACAAAGGTGAATTACCCTATTTTATAGGTTTTGGAAATAATGAAGAATTCATTATTAACATGTTTACAGATTCTGAACTGGGAATAACAGAAGTTGAATTTTCCAAAGAATTAGATTCTTTTAACCTTGAGTTTTCAAGGAAAGCAAGTGAATTATCTTTTCTTCAAATTTCGGGTTTTCAATTAAAAAACAAACAGCCAGGAATTTCTTATACGGCAATTGGAATCAATGGAGCAGGGTTGTATACTTATTTAGATTGTGGAAATTTTGCAGAACAGTTAAAACAATCACCGCCTGACTTTTTTGCTTTTTCAGTAGGAACGAATGATGGGAATGTTTCTTATGATGCATTTCAACCAGAAGTTTACAGAGCAAATTTAGAGAAAATGATGCAAATCGTTTATTCGGCGAATCCTAATTGTGCGATTTTATTGACCGTTCCAAATGATTCTTATTATCAAAAAAAATATTTGAATAAAAACATTGCTCGAGAAAGAGAAATGATTATTGAATTGGCTCGACAGTATCAAGTTCCAATTTGGGATTTATATGGAATTATGGGAGAATTAGGATCTTCTAAAAAATGGAATTTAGCAGGTTTAATGCAAGGAGATAAAGTGCATTTTACAGTGGAAGGCTATCATTTAAAAGGAAGTCTCTACTTTGATGCTTTTTTAAAGTGGATGGAACAGATGGAATTATTGGAGAAAGACAATAACTAATTGTCAATTATTTTTAGAACTTTGTATTAAATAAGATTCATGTTACAAGAATTATTTTCATTTCAACACGGTAAAGATTTCGCCATTGGGTTTACGCAAATAGATTTTTGGTTTTTCTTTTTGATTGTTATGTTGATATTTTCAACTTTACATAAAAGCACTTTAATGAAAACGATTTTCATTACAGCAATTAGTTTGTTTTTCTATTTTAAAACATCTGGAGCGAGTGTCTTAATTTTATCAGGCTCTATAATTTTGAATTATTTTTCAGGAAAATTTGTTTTTTCTGTTAATTCGAAACTCAAAAAGAAGGTAATTATGATCTCTGCAGTTTCGATAAATGTATTGATTCTAGCTTACTTTAAATACGCCTACTTTTTTACTGAGTCTTTCAATGAAATTTTTCAAACAAAATATCAAGCTCTTAATTATTTTGCTCAATGGACATCTGGATTTTCAGGACAAGGTTCTTTGGTTGATAAGATTATTGTTCCTGCGGGTGTTTCATTTTTTACTTTTACAAGTATTAGTTATATTCTAGATATTTACAGGGATGAAATTAAACCCGTCAAAAACTTTTTTGAATATTCTTTTTTCATAACTTTTTTCCCCCACATCTTATTAGGACCAATTGCAAGAGCAAAAGATTTTATTCCACAGATAAGAAAACCTTATTCGTTAGATAAAGAATCGTTCAGTTGGGCAGTTGTTCAGATTTTGAAAGGTTTGGTTAAGAAATTAGTATTGGCTGATTATGTAGCTGCTCATTTTGTCGATAAAGTGGTATACGCCCCTGAATCGTATCCTGGATTTTTGAGTGTTATTGCGATGTGGGCTTATTCAATGCAGATTTATGGCGATTTCTCTGGATATACCGACATTGCAACAGGTGTAGCAAGATTAATGGGGTTTGAGC
>CALPUT020000080.1 GCA_943326825.2 Chryseobacterium gleum
GAATTTCTTTTTATGAAGAATTGCATCTAAAGCAGATTTATATAGATTTTGTTTAAAAAAGTATTCTCCAGAAGAAAATTTAGGAGAAAACTCTTTACAAGTAGGCTTATTAATTACTATCTGGGATTTTTTAATAGAATAAGTCCCTAAGTTTCTATAAATAATTTCTGATTTATTTTTTTGAATTAGGTATTCAATTTGTTCATATTCTCCACTTGAATACAACCTTAACAATTCAACTTTTTGATCATTGTTTTCACACTCAAAAACATATTTAATTTTACCTTGTGGTAAAGACCAATTTTGATCTGCAAAAACAAAGTTAAATAAATTAACTACAAACACGAATAATAACACACTTCTTTCCATGACTAAAAGTATTAAGGATTAAGAGTATTATTTCATCATAGGCTTGTTTTTTTCTTAAACTTATAAAATTAAATTACAATTAGCAATTTTTTGTTTATATTTTTTATGATTCTATTAAAATCCAAAAATTCGAACATTAATTGATTTGTGATTTTCATCTACAAGGAAAACTTTATTAAAAATAGACTACATCATATATAACTTGTCGAATCGTATTACCTTAGTTATTCGTTAATAAATTTTCTATAAAGTGTTTAATATATTATAATCCAATCAAATTTCACTAGATTATTTTATTTATTTTTAGAATTGTCTCAGAGTAATATTTTATTTATTCTTAACGAGTCTTATAGCAAAACAACATTCTTTACAATTAATATCTGAAAAATTTATTACCCCTTCATTGTCTATTTCCACCAATTTTTGATACTCAATCTCTTTTTTCAATAAAGTTAATTTTTCATCTTCTTCAGATTCGACATATCTTACTTCTGAAACAACTCCATTAAAAACAACTATAACTTGATGATTTTCTGACAAATAACTACCATCAGAAACTTTTCCACCATTTACAATTGCTTTGTCCCTCAATTTGAAATCCACACTTACACTAATAGATTCAGCTGTCCAAATAGAAAATTGAGAATTAATACAACAAAATCCGTTTCCATTATACTGTCCTGATTTTTCAAAAGGAATTGCCTCTGGTTTAAATTTAATTTGTGCTAACAATTCCTCAATACTTTTTATACTTTGATAGTAACTTAATATATCTTGCAATTTAAGAAAATCTGATATTTCTTTCTGACCAGCAATTATCCATCCTTTTGGTGGATTTGATGTGATCAACTTCAATGCCCAATAATTATATAATTTCCCATATTTTAGACCATTATTCTCATCAAAATCATAAAAACAGAAGGCCGGAATAGAATCATGATAAAAGCTATAAAGTTCATTCTGATTTTTCGCTAATTTAATTTCGTTACCCAAACCATCAGCAATAACACCTAAGTTTTTAGTCCACATTTGATTACTTGAAACTATTTTATCATCTACTTCAATTATTTTGTTTCCTGAGTTAATTTCTATTTTCACATTTTTTAATGCATCAAATTTAGCGACAGGTATGCCTAATTCTTTTAGTCTATTTAATATTTTAATATTTAACTTTTTTTCAAATTCAATTTCTGAAAGTGGTGATCTAGAAGCTAAATCATTGTTTACAATTCTTAATCCCAAAATTACATCCCAATAAAAACCATAAAAATATAAACTTCTATTTTTAACATATGTCGATTTTAAATCAGTATAAATTTTATTTGCATCCTTAAGATTTCCTTCTTGTATAAGCATTATTAAATAGTTAAATACAAAATCGCCATAATATAATTTGAAATTATTTTCAAACTCCAACTTAGAATTCGATAATCCAAGTTCTTGTAAGAACTTCATTTGGTCTGGATTTAGTTGTGAGAAGCCTAACTCCATTTTTTGATTTGGATCAGTACAATCATTTCCACATTTAACTCCAAATTCTTCCAATCTGTGGATTTCTTTTTCTAAATGCCTTTTGTATTCTATTAATTGATTACTTTTCCTCAATTGCTCTGCATGCTGAAGTGATAATCTATAAAAATAAAGTATCTGATCGCTAGCAAATAATTCTTGATTATTTGATTTCAATATTTTTGCCTCTAGTTTTTCATATTGACTAATTATTTCAACTAAATCAGTGTATTTAATGTTATTTTCAAGAAGAAATTCATTAATTTTAATTTCATTTTTTAAAACTCCTCCATAGCCTTCATTATTCAAACCATCATAACTTGGATGTAAACTATAATATATTCCGTCCACTGATTTCCATTCTAATAATTCATTTTTATTTGACCTTCTAAAATTTATTTCGTTTATTAAAACAAGTGAATCAATAATAAACCTGTATTTAACTTTTGCATCTGATATCATATTTAATTTACATAATGACAAAAGTTCTAATTCATTAGCTTTAGTATGAAATGTATAAATTGAAGTAGCTTTTCGAGAGTAGTTTAAAGCAATTGAAAATTGATTTAAATTGTAATACAATTCAGTTAATTTTATATAAATATCTAATTTTAGATTTTCATCTATATCCGTTTTTTCTGATAGAAACTTCTCAAAATACTTTATCGCATTTCGGTAATCATTTTTTGCTAATGCAGCATAACCTAATTCACTGTCATTTGTTATTAAACCTGTGACTTCTTCTAGATTTGTAATTCTTTTGGATAATTTTTCTAAATCATCTTTTATATCCTTGAAATAGTTGAATTCAGGGTTAGTTTCTTCAAATAAACTTCTTATTTGCTCGGCCTTTTCAATATCCCCTTCGTCCATTGTAGTAAGAATTTTACCATATTGATTTAGTGTTGAAAGTGAAGTGATTTGATCTTTGTATGACGGATCCAATGAAATTGGATTATTTAATTGTTTGGCTATAGCTTCTGCCAATTGTGATTTTAATTGCAACCAAGTTTCAATTTTTCCGCTTACATCTTTTGCTAATAGAATTTTCGATGTTTGAACATCAACGAGTTTGGATGAAAAATTACACATACCATCCAAAACAAATACTGAACCTACAAATACATAATTCACACCGCTAAGTTTTCCAAAATCAACGGCTGTTTTAGTATCGAAATTCTTGCTTTTCTGAAGTTTTTGTTCATCTAATAACTTGTTTAATTGAGAACGCTCAAAAAATTCTACTTTTTTAGGGTGAATATTATTCGCAAGATCTGTAATAAGCATATTACTGATTGCTTTACTCAATGCATCATATTCTGTCTTACCAGAAGTGTTTTCAAAATCTAAAATAGCTACTTTTATGGATTGAGCATAAGTTAAATTCAAAAATGATATAACAAAAAAAAGAGTTCTAAAGATTTTCATTTTAAATATGTTATTGTTTTAATTTCTCTATAATTAGATTAGCTAAAGACTTTTTTAAATCTAAAAATTTCTCTCTTGCACCATCCACACCTACGGAAAATGCGATTTCACCGGTTTCAACATTTATAAATTTGGCATCCACACGAAGTGTACCAAAGAATTCAAAGTAGGTACCCGTAATGATTATTTCCGCTCCTAATAACTTTCCTAACTTTGTTGCTGTAGCCTGATCGAAACTCTTTGAATTATTTAGGTTTTGTTCAGTTAGCAACTTCTCAAGCGCCTGTCGATCAACCATGGTTAGATTTTTCACGCTATTTAAATCGGTTGTTAACATATCCCTAAGCGGGCCACCTAAATCCCCATACTCACTATCTTTTCCAGAACTATTATCAAAAGAAATTATAGCAATTCTTTTTGGTTTTTCTAGTAACTTATTTTCTTCTAGAATGACATCATTCATCGATCTTTTTGTTTCCGAAGTTAAATAACTAGTTAATACCAAAGTTTCATCTGATTTAATTGAACTTGAACTTGGATTGTAGAAAACAAATTCGCCTCCTTCATCTCCAGTATTATGTATAACACCATAAAGTGGCTCAGTAGAACTGTTGTTGAGTATATTCGGACGTATTTTTGCAAAAAGTTGATCGGAAGTTAAAAAAGTAGTTTGGTTTAATTCAAGTTCTTTTAAAAAAAATTTCATAAACACACTATTATCAGGAACTTCTTTTAAGTTACCACTTGTAATGGCTTTTCTACTTTTAAGTTCGTATAAACGTTTTGTTCCCTGTTCCATATCTCCAATACTCCTTGTTTTAAAAATCCCACCACTAAAACAAGCATCTGTTACCAAAAGAACATGATTGGATTCAAATGCAGATAGATACAACGTTAAATCTGAATTAGAAACCCAATTACTTTTACTTTCCTTTTTTACATCTGAGGGAAGCCAATATCCCATCTTCAATCCTGCATCCCAATATCCATGCCCTGCATAGAAAATAAGAAGATTATCGTCAATAGTTAATGATTTTCTTTTCTGTTCGATCGCATCAATAATATTAGCTCTTGTAGGATCAACCAAACGAATTATATCATCTTTTTTGAAATAATATTTTGAAACTAATAGTGATGTTAAATTATCTGCATCATTCTGAGGTTCATTCAAATCATTGATTTTAGTATCTTGGTATTGATTCTCAGAAATGATTATTGCATGATACTTTCCCGAATTTAAAGATTTTGCATCATCTGTAATTATTACACCTCTATTGTTTTGCGCATGAAGTGTAATAGAGATAAAAAATATTGAAATTAGAATATATTTCATAAGAATGTTTTTTTTTTGTTATAAATTACTACTACCTCACCAATACAAACCCAGCCCATTTCTCAGGTTCTGTAGGGTAATTGATGCGCATTTCTTTTTGGGCTTTTTCAAAAGAAATAACTGGGTTAAGTGTTTTTGCTAAGTCGGAATAAAATAAGGTCATCAACTCCATGGTTTCTTTATCAGGAACTGACCACAATGAAACAATTATTTGTTCAACACCAGCTAATTTAAATCCTCTCTTTAAGCCGAATGTTCCCTCAGATCCTTCTATTTTACCAAGACCTGTTTCACATGCAGAGAGTACAACTAGTTTGGTCTTCTTTAAGTTCAGTTGAGAAACCTCCAATGCAGTTAAAATACCATTTTGTTCAGCGCCTAGTTTTGAAAGGGTGTCGCTGCCTGACCATGCCCAATTTCCACCAGAAAGTATCAAACCACTTCTTACCATTGGATTCGTGCTGTATCTATAACTGTATTGTAATGAATTCTTATTAATCAAAGTGTCATTAAAATCATATTCAGGAAAAGCGTAACCATGGGTTGCAATATGTAAAATTCCTTTTGCTTCTTTTCCTTCTAATTTAATAATGTTTTCTTCTGTAGCTTGATTGCTTTCTAAAACTGTTGAAATCCATCCAGAAGTTGTCACTTTCTTGTCTATTTGTTCTATCTCAAATTTTGTTCCTTCAAGATAAATTAATTTCTGCTGTGCTGATGAACTACTTCTACTTTGGTCCTTATTCCTTTTTGATTTTTTAAATGCGTTACTAGAGCCAGGTAAAAAATCATAATTTACCCCACCAACCATTGCCATCGCAGTATTGAATCGCTCCTTTTCTTTCGATTTTAAACCCATTGCTAAATAACGTGTTGAAGTAAGTTGATGCAAAGTATATTTATCCATTAAATAGACCACATTTTTTGGCGTTTTAACTTGTCCTTTATTTGTTTTACTTCCTCGAGAACTTTCATTCGTTATTACTATTTCATCCGATAGATTATTGTTTGAATACATAGCGTTAAATGGTATATTATTTAATAACCCAATGGGTGCGTAATAAATTGTTTTCACCTCCTTTAGAACGATTTCCATCGGTTGCCATACAAGAGAGTAATAAGTACTAAAACCTAATTTAGGCTGAATTTTTTCAAGGTCTTTTTCTTTGCACAGTTGAACTAGTTGCGGATATTTATCTTCCTTGCGAATAATTAAAGCATTGTAACAATACAAAGAATCGTCTTCATTTTTAAAACGAACAAACTCAATGGCTGCTTCGCCTTTTTCTAGGTTTTGCTGCACTTGCTCCCAAGTAATACTTAAATTTTTCTTTTGTTGTGCATATTCTGGCCAACTCAATGTTAAACGTTTATCTAATGAATCTGCTTCTTTATACATTTTTTTGATTTTTTCAATTTCATCTGAACCATCCGATTCCAATTTAATTAAAAGTCTTCTTCTGTAAATCAATTGTTCTTTTAATTCCTCGCGCTCTTGTTCAAAATTATCCGAAGAAAGTTTTGTTTCCAGCATTTTACTCTTGGTAACCAAAACTGCATTGTAGTTTAAACCAACTGCCTCAGGCACTTTTTCATAAGCCGTATTTGCAAACCAAGATAATTTATCGTAAAAAGAGCTTTCTTTTTTCCAATAAGCATCCTTTTGGTTCTCGTTGAGCCATTCAAAATTGTCGGTGATTTCTTTGGTTTTTATGGAAAAGTTCTTACTTAAAATGTTCTGTGCTTCTTGCTCACGATTGGTTAGTAAAAGAAGATATGCGTATAAATCTAGGTTCGATAAATAATCTTGATGTTCTTCTCCAAAAACTTTCTTTTTTATTTCTAATGCTTGTTTATAAAGTGGTTCAGCTGCCTTATAATCGCCTAGTGCTTTATATAAATTACCAAGATTGTTTAGAGAAGAAGCATAAGAAGGATGATTCTCACCAAGTTCTTTCTTTTTTATTTCTAATGCTTGTTTTAAAAGTGGTTCAGCGGCCTTATAATCGCCTAGTGCTTTATACAAAATACCAAGATTTTCTAGAGAAGAAGCATACTCTGGATGATTCTCTCCAAGTTCTTTCTTTTTTATTTCTGATGCTTGTTTATAAAGTGGTTCAGCGGCCTTATAATCGCCGAGTGCTTTATACAAAACACCAAGAGAATTTAAACACGAAGCATATTCTGAATGTACTTTTCTTTCTTGTTTTTCTAATGTTAATAATGAAAAATTAAGGTAATAAATAGCTGAGTCTTTTTTATACAATTTATAAAAACAATTCCCAATATACCTAAAACTCCCTGCATACCTCAAACTCGTATCGGTCTCATTTTTTAAAACCCAAGCATTCATTTGTTTCGCAACTACCAATGAACTATCATACTTTGCTTCCTTGAAAAGAAGGTCGTATTTATTTTTGAACTGATCAAACGTAACTTGTTGAGAAAACGATTTATACGCTATAAACATTAGAAATATAAATACGAAACGATTCATTTTGGTATTAGCTTATTTAATTTGAAAAAGTTATTCAATTTTATGTACGTTTATTTTGGGTAATTCTTTCAAATAAACCTTCTGAGCAGCATAAAAATCTTTGATTAAAACCTGCTTCATCTCTGCTGTATAGTCCTTTTCTTTATCTAGATAGGTTTTAAAATCATTTATTTTTTTGAAGAAGTCGTTTTCGAATGCTTCATTTTTTACAATAAAAAAATTATTGTATGAAATAGCTAATTCGGAAGATTTAATTTCACCAATCCAAGAATACATTCCCTCGGGTAGGTTTATCAGCGTAATAGTATTGTTCATTGGTTTATCATTGTAATATATTTTTCCATTATCAAGATTTTTTACAACAAAATTTGATATTACTTTGGTAGATTGATTTCCAAATTCTAAAACTGCTGTGTCAGTAACAATGATTAGTGTGTCAATAGCATCCAAAGGAGCATAAAAATCGGGATCTCTATCTACTCCTCTTGTTGAAATACCAGCATATTTATCAGTATGCTGAACTGATTGAATAAATAGTTCATTAACAATGTCACCTTTCGAATTCCCTTTATTTGAACTTGTACTTTTTTTATTTAATGATAGAATATCTTCCGTTTTATATGACTTTGTAGCAGGTATTTCTATGTATTTATCATTTATATTAGCTAAAACCAGAGCTCCCGTGGGAATCTTAATAATATCTGTCTTACTGAGTTTAAAAGAAGGGGTTGTTGAACTCATTGATTTTTCATTCAATTGAATAGTACCCTTTTTAACTTTTATAAAAATTTCTTGCCCAAATACAATATTCGATATTGTAATTAAGCAGATTATTAAAAATAAATTAAAGGCGTTTTTGTTATTTTTTTTCATGACTAATTGAGTTATATTTTTTTATAATTTTTTTATAAAGTGGCTCTAGTATCTCGTAAAACTCTTCCACAAAGATAAGATGTAAAAGCGTTGAAGACATAGTAATATATACATTGTAATCCATCAATTTCATAACAACGTAGGTATATGGTATAGAAATTATTACAAGAATTAAAATATTAAAAAACTTACCTAAATGAAGAAATAAAACAAGTAGAAAACCAATAATTAATAATTGATGGAGTAATACATGCCAAAAACCATGTAATTCTTTAAATTTTGACTCAGGATGCAAAATGTTTTCGATAGCATTTGCATGAATAACAGCTCCATACATTGTTTTATCACGGAGCATAATTTTAGAAGTGTCTGTAGGAACTGCAAATTTATCTTCAGAGTCGAATTTTTTATCAATTAAATTTGAGCCCAAATGGCCAATAATAACTATTTTATTTTTAAAAGTTTCTGTAAATGATTTATTAAATTCTCTGTCATTTTCGTTAATAAAATCTTTCGCTTCTATGTACTTGAAATTAATTGGATGAAGAGAATTAGAAGTATTTGAAAACTCAACTAACCCATCATTAATACAGGAATAATGAATTGTAAATGGATGGTGTTCACTTTCGTGATTTGAATTTTTTAGTACGTTTGGAAATGCAGTTTTAATCAATTGGTGCGCGAAAGTAGAATGATTATCAAAATAGGTGCGAATTGTATAATCATCTGGAAGATCTGCCTTTCCTGTTTTTGCTTGAATCTTCAACTTTTCAGCAAGCATATTAGGATTATTCTGATCAGCAATTTCTCCGATGATAATTTTAGGATTGGCATTGATTGACTTAATTAATTCATCTGTACCAATTTTATTTTCATTTGAAAATTGATGATCAATACCAATAGCTTTTACATTTAATATGTTAAGCTCTCCCAATACCTTTGAAAGTTCTAACCTAAAAGAATCTCTATTTAAACTTCCTGAATTAATTAAAATTACACTCTTTTCTCGCGTGTAATGTGAATTTCTATATGGATTTACACTTTTATAATGTAAATCATTCCATTCTAAATCAGGATTTCCAATTTCCTCAATAGTGAAAATTTGGAAAAATTTAGTTTCAGCAATTTCTGATAATACAATTAATATTAAACAACTTGAAAGGTAGAAAAATAA
>CALPUT020000081.1 GCA_943326825.2 Chryseobacterium gleum
GAAAAGTCATCAGATCAAATTGAATTATCAGGGGGTTACGGTGGAAGAGGATTGAATGGAATGTCATCTTCAACTGGAAGTTATGCCGGTGGTGGTTCTGGATTAATTGGTACAATTGGATTAACATTCAACAATTTCTCAACAAAAAATTTCTTAAAAAAAGAATCTTGGTCTCCACTTCCAGGTGGAGATGGTCAACGTTTATCAATTAGAGGTCAAACAAATGGTAAATTTTATCAAGGATATAATTTCTCATTTACTGAACCTTGGTTAGGTGGTAAAAAACCAAATTCATTGACATATTGGATGAATCATACAGCAATCTCATCGAATGGACTTTTTAGATCTAATCCTAATTTTAGTGGTGTATCTATCACTGGTATGGGACTTGGTTTAGGGCGAAGAAAAAAATTCCCAGATGATTATTTTAGCGCATATTATGAATTAGCATATCAATATTACGATGTTACAAATTATGGTATCTTCCAAAATTTCCCAACAGGTTATGCAAATGATATCAGTTTAAAGTACGTTTTACAGAGAAATTCAATTAGCGCACCTATTTATCCTCAAAGTGGTTCTAATATAACATTTACAGCTAAAACGACTTTACCATATTCAGCTTTTGAACCAGGGAAAGATTTTTCAACTGTTTCTCAGCAAGAGAAAATGAAATATTTGGAATACTATAAAATTAAATTGACTGGAGAATGGTTGAATCCATTAACAGCTGATAAAAAATTAGTATTAAGAACTCGTTTTGGATTTGCTTTCTTAGGAGCTTTTAATTCATCAAAAGGATTAACACCGTTCGAAAGATACTCATTAGGTGGTTCAGGTTTATCTGGAATTAGCCAAATGGGTGGACGTGAAATCATTGCTTTAAGAGGTTATGAAGACAATCAAGTATCTTCATCTACAGGTGATCCAATCATTGCAAAATATACAGTTGAATTAAGATATCCAATATCATTGAACCCTCAAGCTACTTTCTATGTTTTAGGATTTGCTGAGGGAGGTAACTGTTTCCCTTCATTTAAACAATTCAATCCATTAAATGTAAAACGATCTGCAGGTGTTGGTCTTAGAGTATTCTTACCAATGTTTGGTATGTTAGGATTAGATTATGGGTGGGGATTTGACAAGTTAGATACTTGGTCATCTGGTTATAGCAATGGAAATATTAATAATTCAATTGATAGAAAAGGCTATTATCCAAAAATGACATTCTCTATTGGTATGAATTTAGGTGAGTTATAAGAAGTTAATGAGTATAATTATCAATTTTATTACAATAATTCATTAATTTGGTCGTTTGATTCGTAAAAAACAAAGATGAAATCATTTATTCTCTCTTTATTGATTGTACTTGGCACAAGTTTTGCCTATTCTCAAAAGTATGCATACATTGATTCAGACTTTATTCTTGAAAATGTTCCAGAATACAAGGATGCAAAAGATAAATTAGATAAACTTGCTGATCGATGGACAAAAGAAATTGAAGAAAGATATGCGCAAATTAAAGTGAAAAAAGACAATTTTGCGCGAGAAGAAGTTTTATTGCCATCGGAAGAAAGACAAAAAAGAAAAGACGAATTAGATAAATTAGAAACGGAAGCGATGGAAATGCAAAAATTACGTTTCGGTGTGAAAGGGGATTATTTTCAAAAACGTCAAGAATTAGTTAAACCAATACAAGATAAAATCTTTGAAGCAATACAAGGAGTTGCAAGTAAAAGAAATTTTAGCTTTGTATTCGATAAAGCAAATCAAAGTAATTTGGTTTATGCTGACCCAAAAATGGACATCAGCAATGAAGTCTTAAAAGAATTAGGAATTAAAAAGTAAGTACAAAAACAAATATAAAAACAAGATGAAAAAAATACTTTTAATCGCAGTGACAGCTATTTTAACAATGACTTCTGCAATTGCACAACAAAAAATTGGTCACGTAAACTCAGATTCACTTTTAAATAAAATGCCATCGAGAAACATTGCTATCGAACAATTGAAAAAATTCGAAGCAGATGGTTACAAAGAGTTACAGGACATGAATGATGAATTGGAAAAATCTGTTGCAGTTTATGAAAAAAACAAACCGACAATGACTCCAATGATTCAACAAATTGAAGAAAGAAAATTACAAGAGAAAGATCAAAGAATCAGAGATAGACAAACTTCTTTACAACAAGAATTACAAGCTATTAGCCAAGAATTGAATAATCCAATTTTGGAAAGAATTCAAAAAGCAGTTGAAATTGTTGCTGATAGAAAAAAATTAAGCTACGTTATTGATATATCTACAACTTTATACCACAAAGGTGGAATTGATTTAACTCCTGAAGTGATGGTTGAATTATTAAGATTAGATGCTGATGCAGTAAAAGCTGCTCAACCAAAATAATTTTAAAATATTAAATTCAAAAAAGGTAATCGATTGATTACCTTTTTTTGTTTTCAAAAGATACATTTAAACACCTAAAGTCAGATATTACGAAGGCATAAGTGTTTCTAACGGTTAAAAACCTTTAATAAAAATTGGATTTTTAGATTACCAAAACCCTTTTTAACGTAGATTTGTATTCAATACTAATAAATGATAAAAAAAGTTCCCATAGGTGTTTTTGATTCAGGTTACGGTGGTTTAACAATCCTTTCTGAAATCCAAAAACGATTGCCAGAATACGATTACTTGTATTTAGGTGATAACGCCCGTGCACCTTATGGTCCTCGATCGTTTGATGTCGTTTATGAATTTACGATGGAAGCTGTAAACGAATTGTTCAGTCGTGGGTGTGAATTAGTTATTTTAGCTTGTAATACCGCTTCTGCGAAAGCATTGAGAACAATTCAACAAAATGATTTACCTTCAATTGATCCGTATAAACGTGTTTTGGGTGTTATTCGCCCAAGTACAGAAATGATCGGAGAATTATCGCATACAAATCACATAGGAATTCTAGCAACTGAAGGAACCGTTAAATCGGAATCTTTTCCAATAGAAATAAGTAAGTTTTCACCTGAAACAGTTGTCTATCAACATGCTTGTCCAATGTGGGTGCCTTTGATTGAAAACGGTCGACATTTATCGGATGGTGGAAAGTTTTTCATTCAAGAAGATGTCAAAATTATGATGGATAAAGATCCTAAAATTGACGTTATCATTTTGGCTTGTACACACTTTCCTATCTTAAAAGAGTATATTGAGACCTTAGTTCCTTCCAATGTAAAAGTAGTTGCACAGGGAGCGATCATCGCTGAAAAATTAGAAGAATATCTTTCTAGACATTCAGAGTTAGAAGCGAAATGCACCAAAAATGGAGAAATCGATTTTTTAACTTCAGAAAATGCTTTAGATTTTGATAAAAATGCTTCTAAATTTTTAGGATATACAATCACTTCTGAACACGTTAAGTTGAGTTAATTAAACTATTGAAATGCTAAGTTATTTTTCTAAACAATTCTTCTTTGAATAAAAAGTTAAAATCTCATCTATTTTCCTACTTTTGTAACGTTAAAAACTACTGTGAAGAATACTCTAAAATATATATTGCAAAAAATTCTAGGATTTCAAACCTATTTATTTGTGTTCTCTGTTTTTAAAATTCAAACCCTTTATTCGGATCCAAAAGAAAAAGACTTTTTTCAATTTTTATCGTTGTTAAAAGATGGTGAAGGAGCAGTATTAGATATTGGAGCGAACATTGGAATTATGACCGTTCATTTAGCTCAAAAATTACCAAACTCAACCATTCACGCTTTCGAACCAATGCCAAGTAATTATTCGGTTTTGAAGAAAATTGTCAATCGATTTAAACTAAAGAAGGTACAAATACATGAAATTGCTTTAGGTGAAGCTCCAGGTGTTGTTAAAATGATATTGCCAGAAAACGGTAAAACAAAAATGCAAGGTTTAAGCCATGTTAAACATGATTCAATTACAGAATGGAATGAAGGTGAGGAATTTGACGTTCCTCTAGACACGCTTGATAATTTAATCAAAAATGAAAAGATTCAAGGGATCAAAATCGATGTTGAAAATTTTGAATATTATGCCTTGAATGGGGGGAAACGAATTTTAGAAGAAAATCATCCTGTTATTTATGCTGAACTTTGGGACAACCAAAATAGAGAAAATTGCATGAAATTGTTAAGTGATTTGTCATACACGCCTTATGTTGTTGCAGAAAATAAATTAACTGTTTTCAATAAAGAGTTGCACAAAAATCAAAATTTCATTTTTATTTCAAATTAATTTAAAAAAATAGCGTTCAACGTACAGGATGCAAAAAAAATTCATTTCAAATTTAGTCTTGATGTTGGTTCTTAATCTATTGATTAAGCCAATTGCTATTTTCGGAATCGATGCAACTGTTCAAAATAAAGTTGGAGCCGCCAACTATGGAATTTACTTTTCCTTATTAAACTTAACGTTTCTTTTCAATATCATTCTCGATTTAGGGATAAATAACTTTACAACCAAAAACATTGCTCAATATCCGCATATCGTAAGTAGATACATGGGGAAATTATTGTCTTTTAGATTGCTTTTATTTGGAATATATACAGCTATCACTTTAACTGTTGCATTCTTACTAGGATATAAGATTAATGAATTTGGAATTTTAGCCTTTTTAATCTTCAATCAGTTTTTAACGACTTTGATTGCTTATTTCAGAAGTCATTTTTCTGGGCTATTGTTATTCAAAACAGAATCCGTTATTTCTGTTTTAGATCGTTTACTGCTAATTATTTTTTGTGGAATTGTATTCTTCATTTCAAAAGATAACTTTAAAATAGAATGGTTTATTTGGATTCAGACCATTTGTTATTTAGTGGTAACATTAACTGCATTTATACTTTTGGTGAAACAAATCGGAATGCCGAAAATTACTTGGCATTGGTCATTTTCAAAAGCAATCGTTAAAAAAAGTCTTCCGTATGCCTTATTGATTTTATTGATGATGTTTTATACGAGAATCGATTCTGTAATGATCGAACGAATTCATCCTAACGGAAAAGAAGAAGCCGGAATTTTCGCACAAGGCTTTCGACTTTTAGATGCGTTTTTCTTATTCGGAATGATTTTCTCCAACTTACTTTTTCCTTTGTTTTCTAAAATTATCAAACAACGTATTTCCGTTCTTCCACTTTTAACGACTGCAGGAAATTTATTAATTGGTGGCTCAATCGTTATTGCTGTTTTTTGTTATTTCAATAGTGAATTTGTTTTGTCACTTATCTACAATGATGAAATTAGCCAATCAATCGGAAGTTTTAAATGGTTAATGTTGAGTTTCGTTGGAATGTGTTTCACCTTGATTTTTGGAACACTATTAACAGCAAATGGAAGCTTACGATTTTTGAATATTTTCTCATTCGTTGGAATCATCATCAACGTTAGCTTAAATTTTTATTTGATTCCTATCTATGGCGCTACTGGATCTGCTTTTGCAACATTTGCCACCCAAAGTTCAATTGCCTTAATTCAGTTTGCCTATTGTGCTAAAAACTTCGAATTTCAATTTTCATTCAAATTGATTAGTCGTTACGCTTTATTTTTAATTTTAACGATTGCTGTTTTTTACTTTTTCAGTAAAATAAATACTTCACTAGTAGTTTTATTAAGTGAAATTTTATGTTGTACTGCCATCTTATTTTTAACTAAAATGATCGATGTTCGTTCACTGAAAAAACAGTTTTTAGATTAAGATTTCAACTTTTTTCCTCTAACTCACAATAAATTCGTCTGTTTCTAGTTAATGTTTTCGTTAGAAACAAAAATTTAACGTTAAATTAGCAGAGCAAAAAATTAAATAATGGAGCACACTCAAAGCGAATTAGATAAAGATAGACAAAACTTAATCCTTTTTATTTGGAAAAAACGTAAAACAATATTTATTGCATGTTCAATTGCAGTAGTAATGTCAACAGTTGTTTCTTTTTTAATTACCCCTTTATATTTATCATCTGCAATTGTTTTCCCGGCTGCAACAAGTACGGTTTCATTTTCAGAACAACGTAATGCAAAAGCTTCCTCAATGGATTTTGGTGAAGAAGAACAAGCAGAACAATTGGTGCAAATTTTACAATCTTCAAGAATTAGAGATCGAATCATTACGCAATTTGATTTGATGAAACATTACAATATTGATGCTAACGATCAAAATAAATACTTCAAATTAATGAAGGAATATGAAGGTCATATCAGTTTTACAAGAACGCGTTATGGATCGATTCAAATTGATGTATTGGATGAAAAGCCAGAATTAGCAGCAGAAATTGCTAATAAAATTGTGGATTTGATCGATACAGTTAAAAATAACATGGTAGCTGAAAGAACAATTCCAGCTTACGAGATTAATAAACGTAAAAAAGATTTATTAGATCAAGATTTAAAAAATGTATTGACTCAATTAGATACTCTAGGAGATCAAGGTGTTGTATCATTGGAAGGGCGAACAAATTTATTTCAAGCATATATCGAAGCAAAATCAAGTGATGATAGAATTTTTTTGAAAAAACAAATTGATGTTAACTTGAAATACGGTGCGAAATTCGATGGATTGGAACAAGTTAGAGATGAGAAAATTATCAAATTAGAGAAATTCTTAGACTCATACGAACAAGCTGAATCTGATGCTTATACAAATTTCACTCATAAATTCGTTGTAGAGAAAGCTGTAGTTGCTGATAAAAAAGACAAACCAAAACGTATGATTATAGTTCTATTATCAACGTTAGGAACATTCTTTTTTACCATTTTCGGATTATTGATCTACGAAAAATACAAAGAACTTAAAAAAATAGCTTAAGCCTTGTTTAAGAAAGAAGCGATTATCATTTATGCGAGTGTTTTATATGCTCTGCTAACGCTTTATTTTGTTTGGCAAGATCAAGCCTATTTTTCATTGGCTTCCATTGGATTATTAGCGATTTATTTTGCCATCTTTTATACAGAATGGACGTTTCTAAGTCTTGCTTTTTTAACGCCAATTTCAGTTAATATTGAGGAATACACCAAAAGTTTTGGATTATTTATTCCTACAGAACCAATGTTATTTGGGATTATGTTGTTGTTAGTTTTACAACAATTGAAATCTAGAATTTTACCAAAAGAAATCTGGAAAAACCCTATTATCATAGCCGTTGGATTTTATCTTTTATGGATTTTCATTACTTCTATCACAAGTACACACGTTCTTCCTTCTCTAAAATTTTTATTGGCTAGATTGTGGTTTATCGTTCCGGTTTTATTGTTTGGAACAATTGCCTTTAAAAAAGAAGTCAATGTGAAAGCATTCATTTGGTTGTATTGTTCAGGAATGATGATTGCCATGATTTACACTGTTTTCACACATGCTGGATACGCTTTTGGAGAAAAGGAAAGTCATTGGGTGATGTGGCCGTTTTTCAAAGATCATACGATTTATGGTTGTATGGTAGCGTTTATTGTACCATTGACATTTGGACTTTATTTTTCTAAAAAACACACGCCTCTGGTACAAGCAATTCTTATTATTTACATCGTTGTTACATTAATTGCTTTGTATTTTTCTTACACACGTGCAGCTTGGTTAAGTGTATTTGCTGCAGTGGGAGTTTGGGGATTGATCCATTTTAAAATCAAATTCAGTTTAATTGCATCCATCGTTGGTTTTATTGCAGTAACATTATTCTTTTCGTGGGACGCTATTCAAATTGAAATGGCGAGAAATAAATCGGAACATACAACTGAAGATTTTGGAGAGCGTTTACAAAGTGCAACGAATGTTACAACAGACGCTTCAAATTTAGAGCGATTAAATAGATGGTCATGTGCTATTTCAATGTTTGAAGCAAGACCTGTTTTTGGATTTGGACCAGGAACGTATGCTTTTGAATATGCTCGCTTTCAAGAACCAGAAAACTTAACAATTATTTCTACTTCAAATGGTGATGGAGGGAATGCACATAGTGAATATTTAGGACCAATGGCTGAGATGGGCTTTTTGGGTTTAATTAGTGTTTTACTCATTATCGCTGCTATTTTTTATAAAGGAATTACACTCTACAATAATTGGCCAATCGAAGAGAAAGAAATGCGCATCATTATCCTTTCTATGATCCTTGCTTTGGTGACATATTATGTTCATGCAGTCTTAAATAATTTCTTAGATACAGATAAAGCAGCCGTTCCAATTTGGGCTTTTTGTGCAAGTTTTGTTGCTTTAGAAATTCAATTGAATAAGAAAAAATTAACCCAATAATAACCCAAATTTCAGCTATAATTATTAGCTTCAACATTTGTAATTTTAATAAATCAAACTAATTAATACATGAAAAATATATTAACTATTTTCTTCTTGATTACATTAAATCTAAACCTATTTAGTCAGTTTCAATTAAATATTGCGGAATATCCTAAAATCAGCCATTCTCCTAAATTCAAAGAAATTGATTTTTCGAAATATGAACTTTTGAAAAAAGACGGCTTACCTCGAAAAGCTTTTGAGGAATTAAAACGTTTAGAAGTTAAAGCACTTACTGAAAAAAACACGAATGCATATTGGAAAATATTATCTGAAATCCAAAGTATTGTTGAACAAGCCCAATTCGAACAAGAGGAGCAACAAAAAATAATTTGGGACTATGCTCAACAAGCTGAAAAATTAGAATTCCCATTCAATAATATGCTTCATTTTCATTTAAAAAATTGGATGAGTTTGAATCGTTGGAATGAGTTCCTTTTCACATTTGATGATGAAAGTTTACTATGGCCAATTGATGGAAAAAATGTGAAATTGACGAATGGCGATTTATCTGATCTAGTCAATTACCATCAAAAAATGATGATGGATAAACCAACTGAATTGATGAAAATGGAGCTCAATTCTATCCTTGAAAAAGATGAATTATCCGAACCAAGATCAATGGAATCTCTTTTCGAATATTTTGCTTTTTCAATTATCAATGAAACGGATTTTAATTCATTGGATATCAGTTTAAAAGATTCGTTGTATTATGGTTACACGGATGAGCTTCCATCAGCAATAGATTTTTATGAGCCTGACTATTTCACATTTCAACTTTATTATCACCTTGAAAAATTAAC
>CALPUT020000082.1 GCA_943326825.2 Chryseobacterium gleum
ACAGAAGCATTATTATATATGTAGTGAGCAAATCTTCTGATTCCATTTATGTGTTTATTGATACCTCCTCCAAATTGTAAATATAATTCATCAATATTTGCAAGTATTACATTGTAATGTCCTCCCGCAACTGAATTTCTATAGTCAGCGTATTCTAATGAAGCTGAATCCAATTTTTGATGATAAATCATTAATAAAGCACCATCAGCATTAAAAGATGGGTAATTGGTAAACAAACCAGTTCCATTCACAGGTGTTAGGGTTGTTAAACTAGAAATAGTATTCAAGTTTTGGTAAACAACTTTTTGTTCTTGATTTGTTAAATTATTAGAAATTAATGTGCTATAAAAGGTCGTGTTATTGGTTAAACTTATTTTTTTTGGACTGTCTCCAAAAACGAAAATGATTGGATTGTTATAATTGACATTTGTAAAGTCCAATCGTATTTTAGTCTCAAGTGGATTATTTTTGATACTAAAAATAGTAAAAGAACTATTTTCTAAACTTGGCGTTTTAGGGTATTTTATTGACCAATAATTTAATGCTTGAAAGTCAGTTACAGCTCCTTGATCGTTAATCATCATCCATTTCAAACTTGTAGAACCATTATTTAGCTCTGAAATAGGGAATAGTGTATTTGAGTAGATTTGTCTCCAGCCTGTAACGATTTCATCATGGAGGACGAAGTTGTTTGAGCCAATTTGCCAAATAGTATGATGATTTCCAACACCTGTATAGTTGGCATTTGATTTCGTTACAGATATGCCATTGAAAATAGCTGAAGGCGCATCACTTCCAGTGTACAAAGAACTTGTATTTGCTGATAAATTTAAGGTAGTACCAGATCCATATTGGCCAGAACCCCAGCCTTCACCTGGCATGTAAAATGAACTTGATTCATCATCTTCTCTTTGACCTTCGTTAAAAATAGAAGAATATGAAGTTTCAACTTTTTGTAAAATAAAGTTTGAAGGAGTATAATTATTGAAATCAGTATCGTTTTCTATGATAAATCTCGAATTGTTAGTTAAATTATTCCAAGTGAAAAAATACTGTAATGTATCATTGAAAAGACTATAAGCAGGATTTCCAATGTCGGTTGGATTTTCATATAATGTCGAATCTAACCAGCCACTATTACGTTCAGCAAAAAACAAAATATAATCTCCTGAATTTAATGTATCATCTCCACCATCTTCAATGAAAAGAGGTACTTCTTTTTCTTTTCCGAAAATTTGAAGGTTATGTGATGAAAGTGTTGAAATTGGAATACCTGCATTAGAAATTGTTGCAAAATCTAATTTGTAAATTCCAGTTTGTATAATATTGAATTTATAATATTTCTGATTGTATTTAATCCATTCATTTCCATAAGTTTGTGCAAATGAAAAATGTATTGAAAATAATAATATAAAAAGTAATAGTATCCTCATAATTATTTAATATTATTAGGCTTATCTAATTGAATTCTAAGTGAAATTACATGTGAATACAATGCTACTGATGCATCGCCAATGTCGGTGAAAGCATAATCCAAACTAAAGTTCTTAATATTTAAACCAACTCCTATACTTGGTTGAATGTTTAATTTCTTTACTTTATCAATTGTTTGAATGTATTGAATATTTGAAACACCAGCCCTAAAAGCAACATATTTTTTAAATCCAAATGTGATTCCCAAATGTGGGTCAACTGAAAATACATTTGATTTAATTAGAGTGTTTCTTCTACCATCTGTTGATAGATCAAAGTTGATCTCTGTTGTATTATAAAATCCTTTTTTTCCAAGTTCAAATCGACGGTATCCACCGAAAATAAATTTCGGTAGCGTTAATTCCAATCCGTTTTGAGGAATGTCATTTCCAGTTTGAGTGAACACTTCTTTTGTTTGAGAATCTAATGTGAAAATCCAAGCATTAAAAGTAGAAGTGATATCTCTAGCCATTACACCAAATTTCCATTTATTATCAATTTGATATTGGATTCCACCATCTAAACCAAAACCCCAAGACTTAGCAAAATCACCAACTTTTCTGTGTATAATTTTAAAATTCCCACCAACACTTAAGCCTTTTATCTTAAGTTTACGAGCATAAGAAAATAAAAAAGCATAATCTGCTGCTGAAAATGATGTTATTTTTGAGTAATTTATATTTCCTTGTTGATCAATTAATTGAGTAGTGTTTGGAATGTTGTCTACAGCAAATCGAAGTGCTGAAAAACCCATTGTACTATTACTATCTATAGAATGAGCAAGTCCTAAATAATCATATTTTGCAATTCCAGCAAAGTACTCAGAATGCATTATTCCAACATCTAACCATTTATCTACTTTAGTTAAACCTGCTGGATTCCAATAGCCTGAATTAACATTTCCAGTTTGAGCAACATTCGCATTTCCAACACCTAAAGCATCAGCTCCAATCCCTATTGATAAAAATTCATTAGAATATTTTGGAGCAACTTTATCACTTTGTGAAAATGCCACAAAACTGAAGCAAAAGAACAGAAAAGTATATGAAAATAAAGTTAATTTGTACATTTTAAAATCTTTTTTGTCTCTCAATAACAAAGTTTTTAAGAAAAAATTGTGTTCTTTGTTCAATTGTTTATGTAATAGTAGACGTAAAAATATAGAAATAGTCCGAAAACTAAGGTAGAATTTTTTAAAATATTAATAAAATGTTTAACATTCCAAATATTGTAACTGCTTCCAATTTACTTTCAGGTATAATTTCAATAATATTATCACTTTCTGGTAGAATCGATTTAGCTCCGTTTGCAATTTACTTAGGTGCTATTTTTGATTTTTTCGATGGTTTTTTAGCAAGAAAACTAAAAAAAACTGGTGAATTAGGAAAACAATTAGATTCATTGGCTGATATGGTTACTTTTGGTGTTGCACCAGGAGTATTTATGTTGGTTGTAATTGTAATTTCAATTGATTTGATTTCTAATACGGGATCTTCAATTATAATTAATAATTTCCCTGAATACGTGAATTATGTTTTAACAAATTGGAAAAATGCAGTTTTTTTTAATGTGCCAAATGATTTTGATTCAATATTAAAATATTTACCTTTTATAGCCTTATTCATTCCTTTTATGTCTTTGTTTAGATTGGCTAAATTTAATATTGATGTTCGTCAAACAGAGTCATTTATTGGGTTAAATACTCCAGCTAATACTATTTTTTTCACAACCTTTCCCTTGGTTTTGTCAGTTGAATATGGTGAAGATTTCTATAAAGAGAATTTAGTTTTTTACATGTTTCAACCTTCTTTTTTGGTTCCTTTGATTGGATGTATGTCGATGATGTTGGTTTCTGAATTACCAATGTTTTCTCTTAAATTCAAACATTTTAAATGGAAAGGGAATCAATTGAGATATATATTCTTAATAAGTTGTGGATTATTAATTTCATTTTTATTAGTTTGGTCTATTGCATTAATTGTACTTTTGTACATGATTTTATCATTAATAGAAAATAAGTTTTTAAATAATATACAAAATGAAGTTCAAAGCTGAAATTGATGTAATGCCGTTAGATGCATTGTTAGACCCACAAGGAAAAGCAGTTACAAATAGTATGAGTAACATTGGTTTACCGGAAATTAGTGGTGTGAGAATTGGTAGACATATCCGTTTATTTGTTGAAGCTGCATCTAAAACTGAAGCTGAACAAAAAGTAGAAGAGTCTTGTAAAAAATTACTTTCTAATCAAATTATGGAAAGTTATGTGTATTCTGTTGTAGAAGCATAAATAAATTTTTTAATTGTTTTAAATGGATTTGCTACTTTTAGTGAATCCATTTTTTGTTTTATGAATATAGGAAATAGAGTAGGCTATCAAATATTATCAGGAGGAGATTCATCGTTTCAAACCTTTAACCCAAGATTAAATAGCTTTAACCAGATAAATGTTTTTGAAGCAACAGACGAAGAGATTTTATTGGCTGTTGAATTAGCTGAAAGCGCTTTTTTTGAGTATAGTAAAATTTCAGGATTTAAAAAATCACTGTTTTTTCGTGATATAGTTGAATTAATAGAAATTCAAGAACAAGAACTGTTTAATTTATATTGTTCTGAATCCGGATTGGATCAAGAGAGGGCAAAAGTTGAACTTACAAGAACGAAAAATCAGATTTTAAATTTTGCAACATTGGTTGCTTCTGATGAGTGGCGATTTTGTGCGTCTGAAATAGCTAATGAGAATAGGGTTCCAATTAAGCCTGAACTGATTAAAGGGTTATTTCCTTTAGGACCTGTTGTTGTGTTTGGAGCGAGTAATTTCCCATTTGCTTATTCTACAATTGGTGGCGATTCGATATCTGCACTAGCAGCTGGATGTCCTGTTGTTTTTAAGTCACACCCACTTCATGCAGGTACTGGAGATTTAATGGCAAAGATTGTAGTTGAGGCGGCTTTTAAAAATGGCATGCCAGAAGGTGTTTTTTCTAATTTAAATTCAAACGATTATTCCTTAGGTGAAAAATTGATTGAAAATCCAAACATAAAAGCAATCGGATTTACAGGTAGTATAAATGGAGGCAAAGCAATAATGAGATTAGCTCATAAAAGAGAGGAGCCAATACCTGTTTTTGCTGAAATGGGTAGTTCCAATCCGGTAATTATTTTACCATCCGTTTTAAAAGATTCAGCAGAGTTATGGTCTGTGAATCTGTCAAATTCTATCACAAATAGTGCTGGACAATTTTGCACAAAACCTGGTTTGCTTTTTTTGGTTAAAGATGAATTCAGTATGAAATTTATTGAGCTGTTAGTTAATGATGTTGTATCAAAAGATTTTCAGTGTATGTTGAGCACTTCTATGTGTGCTAATTATAATAAATTACTAGAGGACAGAGAAGGTTTCGTAAAATTAATTGCTAAACAAAGAGATGTTAAACCTAATTACGCTAAACCAACCATAGGTATTTGTAATTCATCCGTTTTTTTAGAAAATGAATTTCTTGCAGAGGAAGTATTTGGTCCTTTTTCTTTAATTGTTGAATGTGAAGATATTGATACTATTAAAAGATGTGTAAGCTCTTTAAAAGGTCAGTTAACAGGAACTATACTTAGTAATTCAAATGAAGAATTAATAGAATCAGGAATAATAGATTTACTTCAGTTAAAAGTAGGTAGAATGATACATAATGGAGTTCCAACTGGAGTCGAAGTGGTCGAGTCTATGCAACATGGAGGGCCTTTTCCTTCATCTTCTGAAAGCCAAACTACGGCTGTCGGGTTAGATGCAATTTATCGATTTGTTCGTCCAATTTGTTTTCAGAATTACAATCATGAATTATTAACTGATTTTTTAAAATAATATACTTTAGGACACGTTTTTAATAAAATATATAAAAAAAACAAGAAATAAATAGGTTATAGAATGAAATCTATGTCTAAATTTGCATAATTATTTGGATTCAAAAAAAGAACTTATGTCAGAACAAATAGAAAAACCAAAAAGTAATAATGCTGCATTTATGGCAATAATTTTATTGTTGTTAATTGGCATGGGTGCTATGGCTTATTTATGGTCTTCAAAAAAATCAGAATTAAATGACTGTAGTAATTCAAATACCTCTTTAAAGGCTGATATGGATGGAATGAATCAAATGATGGAAGGTTATGTTGGTAATATGTCAAATGATCTGAAAAAAGATTTTCAAAGCATGTTAGATACATATGATGCATTAAAAGAAAAAGACGCAAGTAAAGCTGATAGTATCAATAAGCAAAAGGATAAAATTATTGGTTTAATGAATGATTTAGATGAAGCTAAAAGAAGTGGTAGGTTAACCGCTAGAACTATTGCTCAATTGAGAAGAGAAAATGAAACACTTCGAAATATTATGAAAAGTTATGTTGTTCAGATTGATTCATTGAATACGTTAAATATAAAGTTAAACTCTGATTTAGATCAAACAACTAATCAGTTAAATACAACAACTGCAGAAAAAGAGGAGTATAAAAAAGAAGCAGAACAAAATGCAGAATTAGTTAAAAAAGGATCAAAACTTCAAGCATTATCGATTTCAACCATAGGTTTGAGAATGAAATTAAATAACATGCCTGAAGCGACAAATAAAGCTCGTAGTTGTGTGCAAATAAAATCTAGCTTTACAATATCTGAAAACACAATTACTTCTTCAGGCAAAAAAACGGTTTATCTTCAGATTATTGATCCTGATGGAAAGACGTTGCAATCACGTTCAAGTAATACATTTCAAACAGATGCTGGTGCTATAGCTTATTCTGACAAGAAAGATATTGATTATCAAAACACAAGTATTGATATGTCGATTTTTTATGACCTTCAAGGTGCTGATGCTTTGAAAGGTAATTATAAGGTTAAGATTTATTGCGATGGAATGCAGATAGGTTCTGATAGTTTCACGTTAAAATAATCTTTTTAAAAATTTAGGTTGATGGTTAATTTATTTATTGCAAATCTTGATTGGGAAATAACTTCAGAAGATTTGATGGCTACTTTTTCATCTTTTGGAACTGTAACTTATGCACACGTAGTGTATGACAATGCAACAAAAAAATCGAAAGGTTTTGGATATGTTGAAATGGATGATACGGATCATGCTATTAATGCTATTAATGCGTTAAATGGTTTTGAAATTAATGGTCGTAAATTAGATGTCAAAATTGCATCTCCAAAAACAAATAGACCGGCTAAAAAGCCAGAAGTTGTAAAAGAGAAAAAACCATTTGTTAAAAATAATAATTTTAATAAAGGATCTAGAGAAAGTGGAGCAAGTAGAAGTTTTTCGAAACCCTACAATAATCGAAAAGACGAGGGTACTAAGTAGTATATTTTAACATACTTTTAAAAGGGAAGCATTTGTTTCCCTTTTTTAATGTCATAAAATTTAATTTTATATTTGTATTAAAAAAAGAGATATGTCAGAAGCGATAAATCAAGGTCATGTTGACTTTACTATAAATGAAAAAGGAATTGCTACAATAGAATTTGGTCATCCTATGAGTAATTCTTTGCCGGGTAAAATTTTACAGAAATTAGCACAAACTATAACTGATTTAGGATATGATTCTTCAGTTAAAGTTATTGTATTAAAATCAACTGGCGACAAAGCCTTTTGTGCAGGAGCAAGTTTTGATGAATTAATTCAGGTAAAGGATTTAGCTGTTGGAAAAGTTTTCTTTTCAGGTTTCGCAAATGTAATAAATGCATGTCGTAAATGCCCAAAATTAATAATTGGTAGAGTGCAAGGAAAAGCTGTCGGTGGAGGTGTTGGTATCGCTGCTTCTGTTGATTATTGTTATGCAACAAAGAAAGCAGATGTTAAATTGTCAGAATTAGCTGTAGGAATTGGACCATTTGTAGTTGGACCAGCGATCGAACGAAAAATGGGGTTGTCAGCAATGAGTCAATTGGCTATAAATGCTTCAGAATGGCGCCCAGCGGATTGGGCTTACAGAAGAGGTTTGTATGCTGATTTATTTGAAACAGTTGAGGAAATGGATGTTGAAATTGAAAAATTAGCAACTACATTGTCTAAATCTAATCCTGAAGCAATGAAAAAATTGAAAGATATTTTTTGGGAAGGAACAGAAAACTGGGATCAATTATTAGTAGAAAGAGCTGAAATAAGTGGAACTCTAATTTTGAGTGATTTTTCTGTAAATGCAATAAATTCTTTCAAATCAAAATGATGGATTTTTGAAGAAAGAGAGAAAAAAGCAATAATATTTCAATCTTTTTTAAAAATCAGTTGTTAATAAAACTTAGAAATCATATCTTTGCAGCCCCAAATTAGGGGAATTGTCTTATTTAATTAATAAATATTGTGGATACATTAAGTTACAAAACTGTCTCTGCTAACAAGGAAACTGCTGATAAGCAGTGGTTTGTAGTAGATGCTGAGGGCCAAACAGTTGGTCGTTTAGCTAGTAAGGTAGCGAAAATCATTCGTGGTAAACACAAAGTGAATTTCACACCTCATGCTGACTGTGGTGATAACGTTATCGTTATCAATGCAGAAAAAGTATCATTTTCAGGTACTAAATTGGTGAACAAAGAGTATATGCGTTACACTGGATATCCAGGTGGACAACGTTTTACTTCTGCTGAAGAAATGTTAAGAAAGCACCCAACTCGTTTGATCGAAAAAGCGGTTAAAGGGATGTTGCCTAAAAACAAATTAGGAAATCAGTTATTCACGAATTTAAAAGTATATGTTGGAACTGAGCACAAACAAGAAGCTCAAAAACCAACTGTTTTAAATCTTGATACATTTAAATTATAATTATGGAAGTAATTAATTCATTAGGAAGAAGAAAAACTTCTGTTGCTCGTGTTTACTTGTCAAAAGGAACGGGTGCAGTTGTCGTAAATAAAAAAGATGTTAAGGAATTTTTTCCTGTAGACGTTCTTCAAGCTAAAATTAGAAGACCATTCGAATTAACGGACACTTTAGGTCAATATGATGTTAAAGTAAATGTTTTTGGTGGTGGTATCAATGGTCAAGCTGAAGCTATCCGTTTAGGAATTGCTCGTGCTTTGGTTAAAGTAGCAGAAGAAAACAAAACATTATTAAAAGCTGAAGGTTTAATGACACGTGATCCAAGAATGGTAGAACGTAAAAAACCAGGTCAACCGAAAGCTCGTAAAAAATTCCAGTTCTCGAAACGTTAATATTTTTTGGCGGTTGTTTAGTATCCAAATTTCAGAGTACCTGTCGGTCAAATGACTGATCCCTTTGAGATTGATTACTAAAGGAACGTAAACAATTTAAACTTATTAAACATGTCAAAAGTAACTTTTGAACAATTATTAGAAGCAGGTGCACACTTTGGTCACCAAAAAAGAAAATGGAACCCGGCAATGGCGCCGTATATCTTTGAAGAAAAAAAAGGTATCCATATCATTGATTTAAATAAGACAATTGCACATCTTGATCAAGCGTGTGCGGCAATGAAACAAATTGCTAAGTCGGGTAAAAAAGTTCTTTTTGTTGCTACAAAAAAACAAGCTAAAGAAAT
>CALPUT020000083.1 GCA_943326825.2 Chryseobacterium gleum
GGAAGAAATGCATTCAAATATGTAATGCAATATGGACCTGAAAACATGTTTTTTTACGAAGCTGAAGGTTCTATCTTGAACAGTAGATATCAAGAAGTGACAACGAATCGTAATTATTCTGTAGAAGAAATTGCAAATACGATTCAAGAATATAAAACAGCCTTATCAAAACCAGGAAGAAAAAAGTTTAGTATCCCATTGATTATTGAATTGAGTCACATAGAAGCGTATTATGGGAATCAAGTGGACAGTGCAATTGTTCAATTAGAAGAAGCGTTGACATTTCCATCGTTGACAGATATGATGCGTGCTGAAATCAAAATGGAATTGGCTGACATTTTAGTTTTAAAAGGAGAGATTTGGGATGCTTCTTTATATTACATGCAAATTGATAAAGATTTTAAATTTGAACCGATTGGACATGAAGCAAAGTTTAAAAATGCTCGTATTTTTTATTACGATGGAGAATTTGATTTTGCACAATCACAATTAAGTATTTTAAAAGAGTCAACCACGAAATTAATTGCAAATGATGCGATGGATTTATCGCTTTTGATTACTGAAAATTACGGGTTAGATAGTAATTACGAAGCCATGCAATTTTTCGCAAATGGAGATTTATTAGTTGAACAGCATAAGTTTCAAGAAGGATTCGCTTTGTTTGATAGTATCACTAAAAAGTTTGCTTATCATAGTTTGAGTGATGATATTCTTTTGAAAAAAGCAAAAGCAATGGAATCACAAGGGAAATGGCAGGAAGCTGTTCCTTATTTGGAAGAATTATTAAAGTATTATTCTGAAGATATTTTAGCGGATGATGCATTGTTTATGCTTGGAGATTTGTATGAAAATCATTTGAATGATAAAGAAAAAGCGGCAGAATATTATAAAAAAATTCTATTCGATTACAAAGGAAGTTTACATGTTGTCGATGCACGAAAACGTTATCGAATATTAAGAGGAGATAAATTAGATGTTGATGATTTAGAATAAATGCTTCATCAAATTTATTGTACAGAGAAAAACCAATTTCAAAAATTCTAAATTATATGGCTATTAATACTAAGCTTTTATCAAAAATTTGCACAACACCAGGAGTATCTGGATTTGAACAACGTATTAGAGAAGTTGTACTTGAAGAAATCAAAGATTTAGTAGATGAAGTTCAAGTAGACAATATGGGTAATGTTTATGCGATTAAAAAAGGAAAATCGGACAAAAAAGTCATGATTGGGGCGCATATGGATGAAATAGGTTTCATCGTTACACATATTGATGATAAAGGATTTATTCGTTTTCATACCTTAGGTGGATTTGATCCAAAAACATTAACTGCTCAACGTGTAATTATTCATGGGAAAGAAGATGTTATTGGAGTGATGGCATCAAAACCAATTCACGTGATGACGCCTGATGAACGAAATAAAGTTGCAAATCTTTCAGATTATTTCATTGATACAGGTTTAACAGCTGAGGAAGTAAAAGAATTAATTGAAATAGGAAATCCAATCACAAGAGAACGTGAGTTTATCGAGATGGGAAATTGTGTGAATGGAAAGTCATTGGATAATCGTTTAGCTGTTTTTATTTTAATAGAGACATTAAAACAATTGAAAGGAAAAGAAGTTCCTTATGATATTTATGGTGTTTTCACAGTTCAAGAAGAAGTTGGGATTCGTGGAGCGAATGTTTCAGCGTTAAGAATTAAACCAGATTTCGGTTTTGGATTAGATACAACAATTGCATTTGATTTACCAGGAGCTGCTGCGCATGAGATGATTACAAAATTAGGAGAAGGAACAGCCATAAAAATCATGGATGCATCAACAATTTGTGATTACAGAATGGTTGATTACATGAAAAAAACAGCTACGAAGCATAACATCAAATGGCAATCTGAAATATTAACTGCAGGGGGAACAGATACAGCTGGAATTCAACGAATGGTAGAAGGAGGATCAATAGCTGGAGCAGTTTCTATTCCAACAAGACATTTACATCAAGTGATTGAAATGGCAAATAAAGATGATATTCAAGGAAGTATTGATTTATTGGTTGCTTGTGTTTCTGAGCTTGATAGTTATGATTGGAAATTTTAGAAATTTTAAAATTTATTTTATTAAGGAGGAAATATTTTCTCCTTTTTTTTGTTTTAATAGTTTAAGAATAAATAATCTAAATTTTTGGCATACAGTTTGAAATAGGATAATTAACTAAAATTATTGAGTTATGAAAAGGGTTGTTTATTTTTTCGGATTTATTGGAGTATTTGTAGCCTTAACAAGTGGAGACACGGTTTCTTTACCTACAGTTTCTAATAAAGCATTCCAAGTAGGAGAGAAGTTGAGATATAGAATTACCTATGGATTTATGGATGCAGGTGAAGCCGTTTTAGAAGTTAAATCGACATCAAAAAAAGGCGGAGATAGAGAATTGCTTCAAGTTGGGGGAACAGGAAGAACGTTGGGAGGATTTAATGCATTCTTTAAAGTGGTTGATAAATATGAAAGCTACATTGATAAGAAAGGTATTTTTCCTTGGTATTTTGTTCGTCGTGTAGATGAAGGAGGTTATAAAATCAATCAAGATTATGCTTTTAAACAAGATAAATTAAAAGTAGATAATGGTGATGGAAAAGAATTTAAAACGCCATTAGCTATTCAAGATATGATTTCTTCTTTTTATTATGCTCGTACGATGAACTTTAAAAATTTAAAGAAAAATGATACGTTTGAATTCAAATGCTTTATGGACGATGAAATTTATAATTTGAAAGTAAAATATGTTGGAGATGAGCAAATACATATCAGAAAAGGAAAATTTAATTGTTTAAAATTTGTTCCAGTTGTTCAAACAGGTCGTTATTTCAAAAGTGAGGATGATGTAAATTTCTGGGTTACAAAAGATGAGAATAGAATTCCAATTTTAGTCAAGGCAAAAATTCCAGTTGGAATAGTGAAGCTTCACTTAGTAGAATGGGAAGGGCTGAAAAATGATTTAACAAGTAAAATAAACTAGTAATGAGGAGCTAATAAAAGCTCCTCTTTTTATTTTGGAATATTTGATTTTTAAAATTTAAAAAAAAGTTTATTTTTTTTCTTATTCTCTTAAGAATTTACTTGCTTTCTAAATCATTTCATTTATTTTTGCTCCAAAATCAGAAATAAATAATGAATACCAACGAATTTCAAATTGTCGAAAAAGAAACAATTCCAAATTGTCACTTTCACGAAGGTGAGATTTTAGAAAATGAAGTTGATAAAAAAGCGCGTCAATTTGAATTAGATCGTGCAATCGCATTAGGTAATTTAGAACATTTCAAAGTGAAAATATTTTTCGCTGATGATAAAGGAAAAAAAGTTGTAAATACTACAATTTGGGGTGTTACAGATTCTTCAATTTTATTGAAGCAAAATGTATTAATTCCAATTAGACGAATCATAAAATTAGAAATTTAATAAAAAAGGATTATGGGAAAAAAGCGTTCAATAATAAGCTACGATAAGTTAACCATTGATCAAAAAAAACAGATCTTAAGAGATTTCCCAGATGGTTATGGTAATCATTTAACAACGATAATGACAGCAACTGGTGAAGCTCAAGATGCTTTGATTTGGGAAACAGATGAAATTATTTATCTAGTTAAAATCACTAAAGCAATGGCTCGTCCAATTTTAGAGGATGATGACGATGATGATTTTGATGATTTAGAAATCGAAAAATTAGCTGAAATAAAAGACGAAGATGAAGACAAAGACGAAGATGTAGATGATGATACTGACGATAGTTATGATGAGCCATCAGATGAAAACGATGACGAAGAATAATCAAAAAAACTATGTATATTAAAAAAGGGCTCTAGTGAGCCCTTTTTTAATATACATAGTTTTGATTACAACTTTATTATTCAATATAGCTTAATTTCAACATATTTGATTTACCATTTTCTTCTAAAGGAATAGAAGCTAAGTTGATTACTAAATCACCAACATTCAATAACTTCTTTGTTTTTAAAATATGTTTTATGTCAGCAATACTGTGATCAGTACTAATACGTTTATCATAAAAAATACCTTTCACACCCCATACCAAATTTAATTGAGTCAAAATCTGTTCATTGCTTGTAAAAACATAAATAGGTGCTTTTGGTCTTTGAGATGCAATTTTGTATGCTGTATATCCCGAAAATGACATTGTAATAATAGCATCAGCTTCAACTCTCTGAGCTAATCTACATGCATTAAAACAAATAGAATCTGAAATAAAACGATCTTGGCTTTTGTCAGGTAACTCTTCTTTGTTGTAGATGCCTTCAAATGATTCCATTTCTGTAACAATTTTCGTCATTGTTTTAATCACTTCAATTGGGTGGTCTCCTACAGATGTTTCACCTGATAACATAACTGCATCAGCTCCATCTAAAACAGCATTAGCAACATCGTTTACTTCAGCTCTGGAAGGGGTAAGATTTTTAATCATACTTTCCATCATTTGAGTTGCTACGATAATTGGTTTTGCTTGAAGCGCACATTTTTTAATCAACATTTTTTGAATTAATGGAACGCTTTGGTATGGAACTTCTACCCCTAAATCTCCTCTTGCAACCATAAGAGCATCACTTACATTGATAATTTCATCGATATCATCTATCGCTTCTGGTTTTTCGATTTTTGCAACTACTTTTGCTTTACCATGTTGTTGACTGATGATATGCTTTAATTCAATAATATCTCTAGCATTTCTTACGAAAGATAAACCAATCCAATCAACATTTTGTTGTAATGCAAAATTTAAATCTTCTTTATCTTTCTCCGTTAAAGAAGGCATTGAAATTTTTGTATTAGGGAAGTTTACACCTTTTTTAGAAGACAAAATTCCTCCATGGATAACAATCGCTTCAATTTGTTTGATTCCATCTGTTTTAATAACTTCTAAAATCAATTTTCCATCATCTAATAAGATTCTTTCTCCTGGATGAACATCAGCAGGTAGTTTTGAATAATTGATAGAAAATTTTTGATCTGTACCAATGATTTTATCAGTTACAATAATAACTTTTGATCCTGAAATCAATTCAACACCGTTGTTTTCCATTTCATCCGTTCTGATTTTAGGCCCTTGTAAATCTGCTAAAATCGCAACATTTAATCCAGTTTCATCGTTTAATTCACGAATGATTTTTATTGCTTTTTCATGATTTTCATGACCGCCATGAGAAAAATTTAAACGACAAACATTTAATCCTTCTAAAAACATTTGTCTCAATGTATCTTTATCACTTGAGGCAGGTCCTAAAGTTGCTACTATTTTAGTTCTCTTCATAATTTTTATTTAATTCTAGTAATAATACTAGAGTTTTATCTAAACACTAAATTTTCTGTAGATTCAATTTCCATAGGATCTAAAGGGAAAACAGCTAGTACACTCGAAAGTTTTTTCAATTTTTGATTGATATTTTCTAAATCGCCGTAATCAATACCATAAATAAATAAAAAGTAATCTATACTAGGTTTCTCTTGAATTAAAAATTTACCAAAGTGTTTGTTTTTAATGAGATAGTACTCTAGCAAATTATCTTCATCTTTGTATTCGTAAAGAGAATGTTGCGAAAGATATATTCCTTTTTTATTGACAACAATGAAATCTTCAAATGCTTTACTTAAACGAAGTGATAAAAGATCATTGATTCCCCAAACTAAACGATAATCATTATGATGAGAGCAAATTCCAATCATCTCGTATTCATAATCGTTATCTAAAGAAAGAATATGTTTTTTAGATTTACTCATTACTAATGTTATCTATGCGAATTTAATTAATTTTTCGTCTAGTTTTTTTTATCCGAATGAAATAACTTAAAATTAATCTAGTGGAGATAGAATCAAAGTCTTTATGTTTCATTAAGTAGTTATAAAACAGCGTTTTGTTTTATGTTTAAAAGTTTAGTTTAGAATATCTTATTAATAAAATTAAAATTCTGAATAGTTTTTATTAGAATTGCACTTTAATTTTTATATTGATTATGAGTAAAGTTGAAAAATTAGGTTTTTTTACTTTTTTACTTGCTGTTTTTTTCGTTTTTCATTATAAATATATTAATGAATTTCCTTCTTATACTCATGCATGGTCTCAATCCGATCGTTATGCTTTGGCGAATGGTTTTGTAGATAATGATTTGAATTTTTTTAAACCTCAAACTTTAGTATACAATCATCCAATTCCAAATAAATGGAGTACAGCAGATAGTACACGCATAACTGCTGTAGATTTTCCGATACATGATTATATTCCAGCAATATTTATGAAAATCGCCGGGAATAAATCGCCGTTTTTTTTTAGAACATATATTCTTTTATATGGTTTTTCAGGGCTGTTGTTTTTATATAAATTATCAAAGTATCTAGGTAATTCTATATTGATTTCTTTTTTTATTTTAATCTTAGCAGCCACTTCACCAGTGTTTGTCTACTACCAAAGTGGCTTTATTCCTTCAATTCCATCGTTGTCAAATTCAATAATTGGTCTTTATTTTTATTTAATTTATAGAGATTCAAATCGATCCAAATCTTTCGGAATTAGCATTCTATTTTTAACATTATCAGCTTTAGCAAGGACAACTTTTTTAATTCCATTGTTTGCCGTTTTGATGGTAGAATTAATTACAATGATTCACAAGAAAAAAATCAATTTGAAAGTTATTTTCATTGGATTAATTTCATTTTTAGTGATTCTTTTTTATGTGTTTTATAATATCTATTTAAGAAAGACATATGGAGCAATGTTTCTTTTTAGTTTCAAAATGGCAGATAGTATTGCAGAATATCTTGAGGTAATTAAAATAATGTTTCAGCGTTGGATGTTCCATTATTTTTCATGGATACATTATCTTATTTTTTCTCTGATTTTATTATTCGTTTTACTATTCAAAAGAAAGAATTTAATTCGATTTTTAAAAGATCGTAAATCAACAGTTTTACTTTTAATATTGTTATTTGTTGGGAATGGTATATTTTTCATCTTAATGGCCAAACAATTTGAAAATCATGATTATTATTTTTTAGATACTTTTTATTTACCTATAATACTATTAATAATTATATTATTTTCATTAGTTGATTTTAAAAAGCTAACTTTTTTACTTTTTCCAACTTTATTACTTTGTAGCTTCTTCCTTCTGAAAAATGCAAAGTATATGCAAGAAGAAAAGCGAATAACGGGTACTTGGGATGTGGTAAATGAATCAATTTTGAACTTTAAAAATTCAGAAGATTTTCTTTTAAAAAATGGCATTTCAAAAAATGAAAGAATCTTTGTTTTAGGAAGTACTACACCTAACATTCCATTTTTATTAACGAATAGAACAGGATACTGTAATATGTATTCAAACTACTCAGCAATCAAAAAATCATTGGATTTTCCTTCGAAGTATTACATTTATCAGAATGAGTTTTTTCTTCAGGATATCTATGCACATTATCCTCAAATCATTAAACATCTGAAAATGTTAGCAACAAATGGTAAAATTACTATCTGTGAAAAAGAGAATTCAAATCAAAACTTAGAACAGTTTTTACAATTAGATAATAAAAAACCAATAGTAGATTTGAAAAGCGCAAAATATAGGAATATTGAAATATTATCAACTCAAGAATTTGTAATGTTATATACAACAAAAAATGATAAGCAATTTTCTAAAAATAGAGTTTTAAAATACACCTTTGAAAGTAAGGGAAAACCTTTAAAAGATATTTCTTTAGTAGTTTCAATAGTTGATAATGATTCATTGGTTTACTATAAATGTTTTTCATTATATTTTAATCCTAAAAAAGTTTGGAATCAGAATTATAATTTATTTAGTCTGCCAAAATCAAAGTCAGCAATTAATGAATTTAAAATATATTTTTGGAATCCAAATTTTGAAAAGATTACTATCTCAAATTCAGATTTAATTATCTATTAATGAATTTAGTTAGTTTTTTTATTTTCAGAAAGTTTTCTTTCAATGGAAATAATAATCTTTTTTTAAAAAAATTATTATCTTTACATCATTATTGAATTTAAAACAAAGAAAGATGAGTATTTTCGGTATAGTATTATTCCTTTTAATAGCAGGTATGGCATTTTGGATGTTGTTTTTTTTATTAGGATTTGTAGTTCCTTATTGGATTACGTTAGGTGCTTTTGCAAAAATGCGTCCGAAAAGAGTTTTTGATGAAGAAGATATAAAAGAATAATAATTTTCTTTAAACCATATTTGAAGGGTTGTTATTTAGTTAACAGTCCTTTTTTTATTTAGAATGATTCTAAAATACCTTGTTTATGGTATTGATGATTATCTAGAATGATTCTAGATTTGTACCATCAAAAAATAAATCATGAATAAATATATTTTAATAGTTGCGATTGGCTTTTTATCACTGAATTCTTTATTAGGACAAATTATTACAAGAGAAGATTCATTGTCAGCCGGTTTAGTTGCGACAAATTCAACTACAGTTATTTCAGGTTACGGGAATGTTAAGTATTCAAACAATTTAACAGAAAGAAGAGCTTCAGCTAATGTAGACCGTTTAGTATTATTCGTTGGTCATAAATTCAATAAAAAAATCACATTTTTCTCAGAGCTAGAAATTGAAGATACTAAAATTTCAGGAGGTGAAGTTGGAGGTGAATTTGCGATTGAGCAAGCATTTTTAAAGTTTGATATTAACCATTTTAATTACATAACTGCAGGTTTATTTATTCCTAGGATAGGAGTTATAAATGAAAACCACTTACCAACAACATTTAATGGAAATGATAGACCTTTTGTTGAACAATTTATAATTCCTGCAACATGGAGAGAGATTGGGATAGGATACTACGGAACAAGCATCAGAATTCCTGGATTAAATTACACTCTAGCATTAATGAATGGTTTAAATAGTGCTGGTTTCGAAAGTGGATCAGGCATTAGAGGTGGAAGATATGAAGGGAGCGGTGCAAATGCTTCTTGTTTAGCA
>CALPUT020000084.1 GCA_943326825.2 Chryseobacterium gleum
ACAATGCAGATTTATCAGATGCAGTATTTTCTTTTGAAGCAGAAATTGATAGTATCAATACAAACAATGAGCAAAGAGATGGTCATTTGAAAAGTCCAGATTTCTTTGATGCTGCAAATCACCCTAAATTGTCTTTCAAATCAACTGGTTTTACTAAAAAAGGTGATGATTTTGAATTAGTAGGAGATTTTACATTAAGAGGAAATACAAAACAAGTTACTTTGACAGCAGAATATTCTGGAAGTGCTGTTGATCCTTATGGAAATGAAAAACATGGTTTTGAAATTTCTGGAAAAATCAGTCGTAAAGAATTTGGTTTAGAATTCCACGCAGTTACTGAAGCTGGAAATGTAGTAGTATCTGATGAGGTTAAATTATTAGTAAATGCTCAATTTGCGAAAGTAAACTAAGAACTAAGAACAAACAAATAAAAAAATCCCCATTGAGAAATTCTTAATGGGGATTTTTAGTTAATATATTATCTTTTATAGGAATATTTTACTATATTTGGTTAATATATTGCCCTTTATGCTAAATTTCTCACTTACAAAAAATCCATTTGATGTAATGCTTATGATAGCAAAACGTCATAAAGTTTTACGTAAAAAAGCTGGTTTTTCTCAACAAGAGTTAGCTGATCGTTCAGGTGTTTCATTAGGTAGTATTAAAAGATTTGAACGGACAGGATTAATTTCTCTTGAATCTCTATTAAAATTATCTCATCTTTTAAATCGCTTAGATGATTTCGATAAACTATTGGAAGATCAAAATAATTTAGAAGATATCGAAAAATTATTTAGTGATAAAACGCGTTGAAATGGTGCAAATAAATAAAATAATTGTTTCTCTTAATTTTGAAAAAAACAACGAAATTGAAGTTGGTGAATTAATTGCTGATAAAAAAGAGATCTATTTTAAATATTATAAATCTTTTATAGATAAAGGAATTGAAATTTCGCCTTTAAAACTAAATTTATCCAATAAGATTTATCAAGCAGAACCGATTCCTTTCGATAGATTATTTGGTGTTTTTTCTGACTCACTTCCTGATGGTTGGGGAAAATTGTTAGTTGATCGAAAATTAATTTCAGAAGGGATAAATCTAAATGAAATATCGAATTTAGATAGGTTATCTTTTGTTGGGTTAAATGGGTTGGGAGCGTTAACATATAGACCTATTTTTTCTGAACATTTTTTTGAAAGAGAAAGTTTGGAATTAGATATTATAAGCAATGAAGTAAAAGAAGTTTTAGAAGGTAAAAGTTTCGATTTATTAGAAGATTTATATAATCTTGGAGGTTCATCAGGTGGAGCAAGACCAAAAATTATGGTAGGCTATAACCCCAAAACAGATCATTTGGTCTATGGAAAAAATGTTTTACCTGAAGGATATGAACATTGGATAATAAAATTTCCCTCCACTCAAGATAGAGTAGACATAGCGAATATTGAGTATGCATATTATAAAATGGCTAATGCTGTTGGCCTTGAGATGAGTGAGTCTAAACTTTTTACGGGTAAATCTGGAAACGTTTATTTTGGAACAAAACGTTTTGATCGAATTAAAGATGCTAGATTTCATATGCATTCTGCTGCTGGTTTAATGAATGATAATTTTAGATTGAGCAATTTAGATTATGGACACTTGATGGATTGTGCATTTCTACTTGAGAAAGATATACGTGCATACGATAAAGTGTTAGCATTGGCAGCATTTAATGTTTTTTCAAATAATAGAGATGATCACAGCAAAAACTTTTCATTTTTGATGGATAGAAATGGAAAATGGAAATTTGCACCAGCCTATGATTTAACTTTTTCTAGTTCATCTCATGGTTTTCATAGTACAATGATTGCTGGAGAGAGCAAACAACCAAGCACCTCTGATTTAATGAAATTAGTAAATCACTTTAGAATAGCGAACGGTGATAAGATTATAAAAAGTATGAAAGAGGTTGTTTCAAATTGGGAATATTTTGCAAAAGAAGCGAATGTAGAAACTGCTTCAAGGAAAATAATTTCAGATGCAATTAGAAAAGTAAAATAAAAATTCCCAATTGAGAAAAGCTCGATTGGGAATTTTAAATATTTAGTATCAATCTAAAACTTCATCTCAGGCTTCATCTAAATTAACCCAAAGCCTGCTTCAAATCATCTATTAAATCTTCGACATCTTCAATACCAACACTTAAACGAATCAATGAATCAACAATTCCTGATTTTTCTCTTTCTACTTTTGGAATGGAGGCATGTGTCATCGTTGCTGGGTGACCAATTAATGATTCAACACCTCCTAGAGATTCAGCTAAAGCAAACAATTCTACTCTTTTGACGATTTCATGCGCATCTTCTAATTTATTTCCTTTTAATGAAAATGAAATCATTCCACCAAAACCGCTCATTTGTTTTTTAGCAATTTCATGATTTGGATGTGTTTCAAATCCAGGCCAATAAACGTTTTCTACTTTTGGATGAGTTTTTAAAAAATGAGCAATTTTCTCTCCATTTTCACAATGACGTTGCATACGAATGTGTAAAGTTTTGATACCTCTCAAAACCAAGAAAGAATCCATTGGTGCAGTAACAGCTCCTGATGAATTTTGAATGCGGTACATTTCTTTCGCAATCTCATCATTTGACGTTACTAAAGCTCCCATAACAACATCTGAGTGTCCTCCCAAATATTTGGTAGCTGAATGCATCACGATATCAGCACCTAAATCCAAAGGGTTTTGTAAATAAGGAGTTGCGAACGTATTGTCTACAGCTAACATTGCATTTGCTTTTTTTGCAACTTTTGCCATTTCTTCGATATCTACTATATTCATCATTGGGTTTGTTGGTGTTTCGACCCAAATTAATTTTGTTTTCTCGTTCACGAAACCTTCAACATTTGCAACATTATTCATGTCTACAAAATGAAATACAATACCATATTTTTCAAAAATCGTTTTGAATAAACGGTATGAACCACCATATAAATCGTTTGTTGAAATTACTTCATCTCCAGGATTTAGCATTTTGATGATACAATCAATGGCAGCTAAACCTGAACCAAAACAAGCTCCATATTTTCCATTTTCTATAGCAGCGATATTTTTCTCTAAAGCATCACGCGTTGGATTCAATGTTCTAGAATATTCATATCCTTTATGATTTCCAATACCATCTTGAACATAAGTCGAAGTTTGATAAATTGGAGTCATGATTGCGCCTGTAGCAGGATCAGGTTGAACACCAGCATGTATGGCTTTAGTACCGAATTTCATAAGTATGTAATATTGTTTGTGTTTATTAATGTTTGAAACAAAGTTATTCGATTTCTTATAAATAGAGAAGATTTTTTAATTATAAAACCCATGAAAAATTAAAATTATAATTTAATTTTTCATGGGTTTTATAATTTTTTAATGATGTTAAGTATCTCATTTAGAGAAATAACTTCTATAGTAGGTTTTAAAAAATAGCTTTCTGTTTCTGGCACAACAACATAACAGTGTTTTAGTCCTAAATCATTTATGCTTATTTCATTTCCAACACTAATCTTTGGATTTGAATTGAATTTTATTTCGATTCCCATAATTGGTTTTAAATTTCTACATACAATTAAATCCAACTCTGCACCTTGTTGCGTTCTGTAGTAATTTAAGGTATAGCCATCAGGTAATACTCCGTTTATTTGCTCGATTACATAACCTTCCCATGAATTACCTATTATTGGATTACCAAATAAGTGTTCCATATCATCTATTTCTAATAAACTATGTAACAATCCAGTATCTCTGATGTATATTTTGGGAGATTTCACCAATCGTTTGCTGGTATTAAAGTAATAAGGTTCTAAAAGACGAACGATATATGCATGTTCTAAAAAGTCTATTTGTTTTTTAATGGTTGGACCACTTAATCCAAGTGATTTTGATAAAAGTTGATGATTCAATTGTTGACCATGAACATGGCTAATCATTCTAAAAAGTCGATGTATGTCTGTTATTTTACTCTGTAAACCCAATAAAGGTAAATCTCTTTCAATGTAGGTTTGAATAAAAGATCTTCTCCATCTTTTGCTTTTTGAAATAGATTCGGTTAATAATGCTTCTGGGTAACCACCATTTAACCAATGTTTTTGATATGAAATAAGTGATTTAATTTCTTCAAAATGAAATGGGGTTAATTCTTTATAATAGATCCTACCGGCTAACGATTCGGAACTGTCTCTTATTAATTCTGGCGATGCAGAACCTAATAATATAAAGCGTGCAGGCTCTCTATTTTGATCAATTGCTGCTCGTATTATTGGAAACAATTCTTTTTTGATTTGCACTTCATCAATGATGATGCATTTATCTTGATTATTTTCAAAAAACAGCATCGGATCTGTAAGTTTTGCTAAATCTCTCGGATTTTCTAAATCTAATAAAACAGTTTCTTTTTTAATTTCTTTCAATAATAATTTAGCAATAGTTGTTTTTCCAACTTGTCTTGGTCCAACAATACCTAGAACTGGGAACTCATGGATTATTTCCAGTAATTCATTAAAAATATATCTTGCTATCATATTGTAAATATAAAAAAAACCCATGAAAAATTAAAATTATACTTTAATTTTTCATGGGTTTTTTTATACAGGTAATAAGCTTTGTTCTATATTCTGCGTTTCCCCCTCCAAAGGGGGAAGAAGTTCATACATATTTTTTAGTGTAAATTTTCGGATATCTATGTCTTCCCCCTTTGGAGGGGGTTAGGGGGAGGATGTTATTAATTTAAAATTTTCATTTCTCCAAATGTCTAAACCCTAAAACTGAACTGGCATTGTATTTTCTAATACATACTTGATCGTCTTGATTCCCGCCTAAGCAAATAATTTCATTTGTTTCTTCGTCTTTTCCGATGAAGATGGATACATGGCCTTTCCATGAGTTGGGATCTTCTCTCCAAAAAATAACGATGTCTCCTGGTTTTGGTTCGGTTACTTTTTTACCTATTTCAAGCCAAGATTTTGCAGCGGGTTTTATTTTGAAATCGTAGCCTGCTTTTCTAGCACAATAACCCACAAAAACACTGCACCATGCTACTTCGTCGCTTTTTATTTTTCCATTTCCGGTTCCTTTAAAAAATTCTAAAATTACTTTGTTGTTTTCTTCCCCTTCCAATTCTTTTTGTCCGTAGAATTTTCTTGCTTCGGCAATTAGTGGAGATTGAAGTAATGTTGGATCTTCTGTGATCAAATTAGATAAATCCTTTAAAAAGGGTTCTGTGGAATTTTCCCATGTAAGCACTCTCACAGTAGTGTTAAGTTTTGGTTTTATAGTATTATTTGTATTTGAAAGCACTGATTTTTTAAGAAAAACCTTTTTGATAATATCTCTAACTTCTGTTTCTTCTTCACCATTATTGGTAATTAAATAGACAATTTGAAAACCGTTGGGTGTTGACATGACAAGTTTTCCAAACGCTGTTTCAATTGGAATGTTGAAGTAAGTTTTGTTTTCGAATTGTTCTGTTTTGATGTTTGGAATCGATGTTGCATTTTTATCAAATTCATTCTTTGCAACGTTGAAATTGAAAAATTCAATTTTCACCGAAATGGGCGTTTCATTGAGTAAAATATCCACTTTATTGTTCGCTGTTAAAGAATGTTTAGCCGGTAAAAATGTATTGAATTTTGCATCAACACTTTTTGGCGCCATCCACACAAGTTGATTAAAATCAGTTATCGAAATGGGATGTTCTAGCAATTGATCTGTTTCATTATTTGGAAAATGGGTAAATATCATCATATTAGGATCGACAGCCAACCAGTTGTCACCCATGAAAGCATCGCTCAAAACGGCTTTATCATTGCTATTTATTTGATTCCAAGAATGTTCAATATTTTGATAACCGAACCCTTTTTCTAGTTTGATCACTCCATCAATGCTTCGGATATTCAAATTTGCTAATTTCCCTAAAATGGCGATGCTTTCTGCTAATAACTTGCTGTTTGCTGTGCGATCGTTTCCGCTTAAAATATTGCGCACCATTTGTTCGTCTAACTTTTGATAATTTGTCAGTTTTAGTTCTTCATCTAGTGCAATATCTTTTTGGAGAAAATCAATAATTGCTTGATATTTATCTAACTCTTTTTGTTTCTTTTTCGTTAAGAAGTTTACTAAATCACTTAAATCTAATTTTTTTTCAGCATCTGAATTGGTTACAATTCGATTTGAAATTGGATCTAAGTAAAAAGGCATTTCATATTTTTTACCTGTAGTTGTTTTGTATAAAAACTCCTTTTTGTTTAGTAAACTTTGCAGTTTGTTTTTGTAAATTTTACGATCGGCAATTACCAACTGTTTTGTGTAGATATCCGAAGTAAAATCTTTTTCCAAACAAGTAAAACTTAATTTATCTGTTTTTAAACTGTAAGTACCTGTATTGCGTTTGACATTACTTTTATGTACTTGTTCTAAATTTTCATTCGATTTAGAGTATTTTTTATCGGGTGTATAAATTAAATGTTCGAAAACATTGTTTTTATACAAACGTATCAATTCAATTTTTGTACTTGATTGTTTTGGAATGAAAACAAATTTAATTTCTGAATCAATTGATTTCCATTCGTTGTCATTTGCCAAGACAGAAGCGCTTGCAACTAGTATAGCAAATAATGTTTTTAATATATTTTCCATGACTCAAAAATTTAGTTTTTTAATTTAATCTCGATGCATCACTTGGTGTTTTGAATAAATCAGCGACTTCACTATATTCTTTTCTTTCAGTTTTAAAATTGATAACCATTCCTGAAACCAATTTATTGAATTTAGAAATTGTCTTCTCAAAGTTCTCTTTTGACACATAGGCAACCTTACCGTTTGGCAAAACAGCTAAAAGTGAACAATCAGATTTGGCTACTGGAATATGATCCCAATCAAACGCATTGAATTTCACAACTGAACGTTCTTTGTGTAATACTAAATAAAGCATCACTCTATTCAACTTTGGAGAAATTTCATTTTCAAAATCAAAGTTGAAATCTACTGTTGCTAATATGTTGTCTATTTTTAAGCAGTCAATGTTGAAGATTCCAAATTCAGCAACTTGAAATACATTGATAATGCCACTTTCTAACAACAATCTATTTTCTTCCTCTTCAATTTTTGCAAACTCGATTTTATATTCTTCTAATTTATCGTTATAATTTCTCATCGCTAACTCTAATTTTTTTCCAGTAAGTTCTGGAGAAGCAACCATTGAATAGGTTTTAGAAACTATTACGCTTTTGGGCCCCATCATTTTAACGCTAAAGTTCAATGTGAATGTATTTTCTTCATTTTCCAATGGCTCAATTGAAATTTTATCCCATGAAATACGCAACGCTTCTTGAGGTTCAAGTTGATCTTCTGATCGAATGAATCGCCATTTAATGTTTTTCCAAGTTTTTAGTTGAGGCATTTTGCTATAGTCAGAAATTAGTTCGAAAATAAATTTAGAAGTGTCTATTTGTGGATTTGTTGGAGCAGCTGGACGATCAGGTAAAGCAGCTAATGCTTCATCTCTTCGCGTATTCTTTTTCGTCTCAAAAGTTGTTCCATTATCCCATTCTACATCATTTTTAAATTGGTATAATTTATAATCACCTGTTGGTTGAATTGCAGAAGCTAATTCTACTTCAACCTTTTTGTCTTTAGCTATTTGTAAAGGCTTATCTTCTTTGAAAACTCGCAAATCCATCATTCCAGCTGAAGAAAAATAATTAGAACGATCTTCTTTTAATTGCATAGGTATACCGGATAAAAAGATTTCTCTTGCATTTTGAAATTCTCTAAATTTCATCGTAACTTTTCCAGTTACTTTATTACCATTTTCATCCACTAAAGCATTCGCAGGAATGACAATGTGAGTGCCCGTAGGTTGATGAAATTCTATGCCCTTTTCTGCTTCAAATGTTTCACAGATAAAAGGTGTGCTTTTTCCTAATGGCGGTATAATTCCATCTTCATATCTAGATAGATAGTAATAATAACTAATCCCAGAAATAGTTATCAGTGAAAGAAATGCGATACTATAAAGCATTCTTTTATTTCCTTTTTGTTGAATTAACGTTTCCATGGCAAATAGGTTTAATTGTTTATTAATTGATTTGCATTAATATCTAAATCGAAGCAGTACAAGAATTCATTGTAGCATCCAACTAGGACATCTAATTTTCCGTCATTATTTATATCTGTCACAAAAGGTGCAAATTCTGAGTTGGAGGGAAGATTTACTTTTAAATGTACTTTACCAGTTTTCAATCCGATTAATAGCATCGGCGATTGATTGGATTGACTTTCAGTTTCGTATTGATACAAAACCAATGCACAAGGTTCGTCATTGTAATTAATTTTGTTCGCAGCAACTTGTCCAGTGTTATATCTTTCAACGATTTCTCCATCGCTGTTTTTACGCGTTGCATTTTCAATTGGAATGATTTTGACATCTTTTGGTTTTTCACTAGGAATAATAATTGCCGTTGAAGTGATGAATGCATTAGAAGTTTGACTAATCATTATTGATCCCAAATCTTGATTTGTTTTAACGCTTTCGATTAATTTTCCTTTCGCATTGTAAAAACCGACAGCATATTTTTGATCTTTATAGTTATATAATACCATCATGATTTGCGTTTTTTTGCCTTCGCCGATTATAAGTGGTTTTTCTCTGCCCATATTTGTATTGTAATTCTTTTGATTATCTCTATCAATTTCCCACAATAATTTCCCTGTTTTTCCATCGATTGCACAGAAATCTCCCCAGTTTTTATTGTAAATCAAATCACTTACGTTGTCTTCGTTTAGATCTACTAAACTAGGCTCATTGAAAAAGACATTATCTTCCGAGAAGTGCATTTTTATCTTGAATAAAGTTCTGTTATCTCCAAATTTCCAACCAGTGTAATTTTTATCAAAATAATTCCATACGACTTTCCCATTCAACGCATTAAC
>CALPUT020000085.1 GCA_943326825.2 Chryseobacterium gleum
GGATATCCAATACCAAAATTAAATGTTGGTGTAAACAAGTGAGTAGATAATTTTGCCTTACTAGCATCAGAATAATTTAATGCATCAACTTCTTTATAATAATTCGTTTTAGGTTGAAATACCCAATCAGAACCTTTTGGCAAAGCTGGATTATGAATCGGAAATCCTAAATCCAAACGTAAAATAAAGAACTCAAAGTCAAATCGCAATCCAAAACCAGTTGCTATTGCTATTTGCTTGCTCCAATCTTTTGAAAATTGACTTCCCGGTCGATTATCATCTTTACGAATTGTCCAAATATTTCCTGCATCCACAAATAAAGCACCTTTTAAAAGTGAACCAAAAGAAAAACGATATTCTATGGATCCTCCGATTCTTAAATCACCTACTTGAGTTGAAATGGAATTTGTATCAAGATAATATTTATAGCCACCTGGACCTAGCGTTCTGGCTCTCCATCCCCTATTATCATTTGCACCACCAGCAAAGAAACTATAATCATATGGCATTGAAGTATTGGTATTTCCATATGGCAAACCACCACCTAATAAACCTTTTAAATGGACACTCCTTTTTTTAGTAATTGGATATGAAAAATTAAATTGATTATCCAATCGAGCAAATTGAGAATACACTAATCCCCTCAATTGATATTGTCCTGTTGCAGATGTATCTTGAATCCCTCTAAACATTGACAATGTACTACCAGCCAGATCAAAAGAACTTGAAAAATAAACTGTCGACTTTGATTTATGCTCTTTCTCTGTATTTTTATATTCAAATGATAATTTTAAATCCTGCCAAATAAATTGATCACTATAAGTATTCTTTAGAAATAAATCATTTAACGAATTCAGTTTTTCCTTGAATGCATCTGACTTATTTATATTGACAAATTTTATAACAGATAAAAACGGTAATCCCACTTGAAATACTTGAGTTCGATCTGTAGATAAAAACTTCCAAGAATAATTCATCTGAAAAATTTCCCTTGAAAAATCTGCCCTATTTTGAAAATTATATGCTGAAGAAATAATCGTTCTTGCCCTCTGCCTTTTGTATAGCTGAGTCGATTTAATAGGATACAATCCAGGTAATTCCAATTTAATAGATGGTCCTATTTCAAAAGTATTAAAACTTCGTGCCGATTTTTGAATAGTTATACCGTCTTCACTTTTATCAAAAATTGGTGGTTGAGATTCAAACCCCCCAGAAATTGCAAATGTTAGCTTTTCAGCACCTCTAAACATATTTTTATTTGTATAATTAACAGATGCTGTTACTCCTAAAAAACCATTTGAAGTAGAACCTCTTGGTATAAAACTAAAACTTTGTTTTTTAGCTGGTGTCAAATAATAATGAACTTCGACCATGTTTGAATTTGGAACCTCTTCAATAATTACTTTAACATTTTGAAAAAGACCAAGTTGCTGTAAAAAAGAATAAGACCTATCTAAATATTTATCTTTGTAATAATTTCCTTTTTCTAAGAAATTTTGAACTTCCATTAAGCTTGGATCTAAAAAAAGTTTCCCATTGAAATAAAATGTTACTTCTCGTTTTAAATCCAAATCATCTGAATGTTTAAGTTTAATTTTTTGATAGTTAAATGTATCAATCGTTCTTAAATAATTATTATCCAAAATCGTTAAACCCATCGATTCTACTTTTGCCTTAAAATCACCATCAAATGAGTTTGTATCAACGATATGGAAATACACATCTTTAACAGTTGTTACAGCATGTTTTCTTGGGATTAAACTATCTCTATTGACATCAGAACGAATCATTCGATCTTTAAAGTACATTTTCAAAATTACTTTGTTAGGTATTGAAAAAGTATCAGCTTCAAAACTTATATGCGATGGACTAAATCCGTAAAGAGCATCATCACGCATATATCGAGCAACATCATATCGATAATCATCTAAGTAGTCTGTATCAAAAGGTTTTCCAATTAAATTGTGGCTTTCATTTTTCTTAACATATGTCAAATAACTTCCTTTTACCACTGAATTTAAGCATCCAATATCAAGCGAATCAATAGAATAAAGTTGATTTGTAACTATTCTGTATATAATATTTACTCTTTTCCTTTTCTTGTAATTCACTTCGCCTGATACTTGACCTTTTAAAAATCCTTTATTTTTAACATAAGAATATAATTGTTCTATGGATTTATTAAATATAATACTATCGAAAACAACAGGAACTTCTCCAATTTTATATTTAGCCCATTCTCTTAAAAACAATCTTGGTTCTATACTATCTTTAAGAGTTATTAACTTTTTAACATATAAATTCGAACCCTTTTTTATCGCTTTTGATATTCTTTTTTGATTAATTCGATTTTCTCTTGCTTTCCTTTTTATATTTATTCGTGAAATTTTTAGATTTTCAGATTTCCTTTTTTCAGCAACTTTAGCAGAATCAATATGATTATACACCCACAGCTTTAATTTTAAACCAAGAGATTTTGTATTAGGTTGTTGCCTAATAATCGTATTTACTTCGTCCTCGTTTAAAGGACCACCTTTAACCTCTAAATAATTCTTCTTCAGTAAATAACGATTTTCTGGAACATGCTTTACTGTACTACAAGCAAAAAGAACTTGTAGCAAGATTAAAAGAATATATGTAAGTTTGAACTTTCTCAACGAAAACAAAATTTGTACAAAGATAATAATAAAGAAAAAGTGGAGAATCTTTCTAAGAATAAGATAAAATGGATACGTTCATTTCACCTCAAAAAAAATAGAGATGAAGCGAATGTTTTTATTGTTGAAGGTGAAAAAATGATTCAGGAATTGATTGAAAACTTCCCTAATTCAATTGATTTTCTATGCGTTACAAAAGAAAGCGATCATTTCTCTAAAAATAATTCGCTTGTCCATGCAGTTGCTACAGCGGAAGAATTAAAAAAAATTTCTTCTATGAAAAACCCTAATAAATCTCTTGCGATTGTAAAAAAGTTAGATCTAAAACCTTCAAAATCTTCATTTAAACTTGTTTTAGATAATATTCAAGATCCTGGAAACATGGGAACTATATTACGTTTAGCTGACTGGTTTAATGTTAAAGAAATTATTTGCTCTAAAGAAACTGTAGATATATACAACCCAAAAGTCGTACAAGCAAGTATGGGGGCAATTTTCAGAATTACTGTAACCTATTGCGATCTTGAAAATTACTTAACTAACTTTTCTGGACCAATATTCGGAGCTTTATTAGAAGGTCAAAACATCTACAAACAAAAACTATTACCAGAAGGCTTATTAATCCTTGGAAATGAAGGGAATGGAATTTCTGAAAAAATAAAACCTTTTATTACAGATCCTATAACAATTCCTCGATTTGGAAAGGCTGAATCACTTAATGTATCAATTGCAACTGGTATTTTACTTTCTGATTTCTTTAGAAATAGTTAATCTTAATCTAAACTTTGATTATTTTGATAAAATCAAAAATTTTGATACAAAAAATCTGATTTTTTTATTTAAATTTGTGCTATGAGTGATTTTGTAGTTTCAGCACGTAAATATAGACCGCAAACCTTCGATACTGTCGTTGGACAAAAATCTATTACTGCTACGTTGAAAAATGCAATAAAAAACAATCATTTAGCTCAAGCGTTTTTATTTTGTGGATCTAGAGGTGTAGGTAAAACAACTACTGCTCGTATTCTAGCAAAAACCATCAACTGTTTCAATAAATCTGATGCTACTGAAGCTTGTGACCAATGTGAATCTTGCTTATCTTTTAATTCTGGTGCTTCATTAAATGTATATGAACTAGATGCTGCTTCTAACAATTCTGTTGACGATATTAGAAGTTTGATCGATCAAGTCAGAATTGCTCCACAGCTAGGAACACACAAAATATATATTATTGATGAGGTTCATATGTTATCTAATGCTGCATTCAATGCATTTTTGAAAACATTAGAAGAACCACCAAAACATGCTATTTTTATTTTAGCGACTACTGAAAAGCATAAAATAATACCAACCATATTATCTAGATGTCAAATTTTTGATTTTAGTCGAATCAAGATTTCTGATATGGCTGACCATTTAGCTTCTATTTCTGTTAAAGAACAGATAACAGCTGATCCTGAAGCGTTGCATTTAATTGCTCAGAAAGCAGATGGAGCTTTAAGAGATGCGTTATCGATTTTTGATCAAATTGTAACATTTGCTGGAAATAATTTAACCTACCAAAGTGTAATTGATAATTTAAATATTTTAGATTATGATTATTACTTTAGAATCGTTGACAGCGCTCAAAAAGAAGATATTCCTAGTTGTCTTTTATTGTTAAATGATGTTATTGAAAAAGGATTTGACTCACATAATTTCATCGTTGGCTTAGCTGATCATTACAGAAATTTATTGGTTTGTAAAGACCTTAGAACGGCAAAACTTCTTGAAGTCGGGGAGTCAATTGAACAAAAATACATAGATCAATCGAAAGTTATTGATGGTGCTCAATTATTACGTGCTTTAGGTGTTTTAAGTAAAGCAGATGTTGATTATAAATCTTCCAAAAATCAACGTTTAATAGTTGAAATGGCTTTAATGCAAATTTGCTCTATTCAAAAAGAGTTTGAAAAAAAAAACAATTAACTGATCCAGTTGAAATAATTCCGTTCACAAAACAGTTAAACAATAACACACCTAGACCACATGTAACTCCAGCTACTACTCAAAACAAAGAATATTTAGAGCAAAAAACTGAAGCTAAAATACTATCTGTTCCTACTGGAAATCTGAATACAACAAATCCGTCAATAAAAAAAATACTTCAACAAAAAGAAGAAAGTCCTGTTCAATCGTCTTTGAATCATAAAGATTTACCGAATGAAACATTCTCTTTTGATCATGTAAAAATGGCATGGAGACGTTATGCTCATGAAGCAAAAGGTAAAGGGATGGAAACATTCTATAATGCAATGATTAAAAGAGATCCTAAACAAATTGAAACAACTCAATTTATCATGGATGTCGATAATCAAATTCAAATAGACTACATTACTCCTCATTTACAAGATTTAGTTGGTTATTTAAGAGAGGAACTGAAAAATTACGATGTGAATCTAGAACTGAAATTAACTGAAAACAATGATGTTGAAGTGAAATTTTTAACTGGAAAAGATCGTTTTGCTGATATGGCTAAAAAAAATCCAAACCTTCATTCGTTTAAGAATATTTTTAATTTAGATATTGAATATTAAATAGTTATCAATTTCATTTTTTGCTAATTTTTCATTCTCATGTTACATTGGTAAGCTTTCAAAGATTTTTAGTATTTTTGAAATGGAAAAATAAATAAATGAAGACATTTCAACATCATTTAAAAGCTATAAAAATAATTTTCACACTTTTAAGCAAAGGAAAATTTATATTATATTTTATTCCAGGTTTACTGATAACATTATTCTTTTTTTATGTTAATTCATTACTAGCAAAGTTAGGTAAATCAGATATAACAACAACTCCTAATCAATCACCAACTGTCGTTGTAAGTGCATTAGAATATATTAATCAACAATTTTATACTTTTTTTGTATTAATTGTTTTATCTCCTGTAAATTCAATTTTATCTAAAAAACTAGATACACATTTAACTGATTATGTGCATACAAATAGTTTTTCTGAAACTCTAAATAATATACTTAGGATGATTTTTATATTGGCTATAATTTTGTTTTTTGAATTTGTAATTATGGGTGTTTGGTGGTTATTTTCTTTAGTAACTGGACTGGAAATTATAAATCAATTAATCTATGTATTAGTTACAGCTTTTTTTTATGGATTTTCGTTTTATGACTATAACCTGGAAAGATATCACAGAAGCACTAAAGGAAGTTTAAAATATGGTTCTAATCATATTCTATCGATGCTTATTGCTGGTGGTACATTTATGATCTTAAAATTTGTCCCATATGTAGGTTTTATTATTGCCCCTATAATAATTACAATGTTAACAACCATTGTTTATCTTTATTCAATTAAAAAATTACCAAAACAATCAAATCGAAGACATAGTATAAATTCACAAACAGTAGAAAAAACGAATGAATAAACTTTTTTCTGAATTCCCAAAAACGTCGAAAGAAAAATGGGAAGAAGTATTAATTAAAGAATTAAAAGGTGTAGATTTTTCAAATTTATTTAGAAAAGATGAAATTGAAGATTTAAACTATTCTACTTATACGCATTCTTCTGAAGTGTCGTTTTTAAGCGAAACGCCTGCTAGTTCTTCATTCACAAGAGGCAACAAAACGGATAATAATGATTGGTTGATTGCTAAAAACATTCATGTTATAGATGAAAAAGAATCTAACAAATTAGCTTTAAGTGAATTGTTGAATGGAAATAATGCGTTAGTTTTTGATTTAGTTAAAAAAGATTTAAACTTAGATCAATTATTTCATGAAATTCAATTTCAATATATTGAAACACATTTTATCATTCGTTTCAAATCTCAAATTCAACTTTTAAATACATATTTTGATCAAGCAGCGAATGCTCCTATTTACTATAGAATTGACTTCCTAAATGATCTAAATTTCAGTGAATTGAAATCGATTTCTTCTGAAATGAAAGGTAAATCAATACCATTTACATTTGTAAATGCCTTTGCGATAGAACAAACTGGAGCTACAATCATTCAACAAATTGCTTTTGCTCTAGCTACAGGTCACGAATATTTGGTGCAATTAATCGAAAATGGTTACTCTGTTCAAGAAGCAGAAAAAAGCATCCATTTTTCATTCGGATTTGGAAACATTTACTTTTATGAAATCAGTAAAATTAGAGCATTCAGAAAGTTGTGGCATACAATTGTATCGAATTATGATACGACTGTAAAACTATCAGCTTTCATTTTTGGTGAAATTGGATTTGTCAATAAATCATTAAAAGATCCATATACAAATCTTTTGAGACAAACTACTGAAGCGATGTCGGCAGTAGCTGGGGGAATAAATACTCTTTCTATCCATCCTTATAACTCTAATTCCAATGAAGGTGAAACAGTTCTAGCTGCCAGAATGGCTTCAAATATTTCGTTGATTTTAAAAGATGAAAGTTATTTTGATAAAGTAATAGATCCAATTGGTGGAAGTTATTCTATTGAATCAATTACGGAGCAAATTGCTCAGAAAGCATGGAGTTATTTTCAAGAATTAGATGCTTTAGGAGGAATAACAACTGAAAATGTAAAAAATAAATTCGCTTTCGATATTCAAACTAAGGTTGAATTGAAAAAAGAAAAGGTAAAATCAGGAAAAAATGTCCTAATAGGAATCAATAAATTTTCGAATCCTCAGACTGAAACAGCTACTTGGAAAAAACAAGAAGCTTATTTCGGTATCAATCAATTGATTTTAGAACGCGATATTTAATTCAAAGGCACAATGAAAAGAATTTCATTTAAAGATATAAACTATACTTCTGATTCAAAATCGATTGAACAGGAAGTAAAAGTTACATACGAAACTGCTGAAAAGATTGATTTATATTCATTCTATCAGAAAAAAGACATACAAGAAACAGAACATATTGGATTTGTTTCTGGTGTCGCACCTTATTTACGTGGTCCTTATGGTTCAATGTACGCAATTCGTCCTTGGACAATTCGTCAATATGCTGGTTTCTCTACTGCGGAAGAATCAAATGCTTTCTATAGAAGAAACTTAGCTGCTGGACAAAAAGGACTTTCTGTTGCTTTTGACTTAGCTACTCACAGAGGTTATGATTCTGATCACGAACGTGTTGAAGGAGATGTAGGTAAAGCTGGGGTTGCAATTGATTCGATTTTGGATATGAAAATCCTATTCGATCAAATTCCATTGGATGAGATGTCAGTATCTATGACAATGAATGGAGCTGTTTTACCAATTCTAGCTTTTTACATTGTTGCAGCTGAAGAACAAGGAGTTAGTCAAGATAAATTATCAGGAACTATCCAAAATGATATTTTAAAAGAGTTTATGGTTCGTAATACATACATTTACCCACCTGAACCTTCAATGAAAATCATTGCGGATATTTTTGAATACACATCTAAAAATATGCCTCGTTTTAATTCGATTTCTATTTCGGGTTATCACATGCAAGAAGCTGGAGCAACAGCAGCAATAGAATTAGCTTACACTTTAGCTGATGGATTAGAATACTTAAAAGCCGGTTTAAAAGCAGGAATGGATATCGATGAATTCGCTCCTAGATTAAGCTTTTTCTGGGCAATTGGGATGAATCACCACATGGAAATTGCAAAAATGAGAGCTGGTCGATTGATTTGGTCAAAATTAGTAAAGCAATTTAATCCAAAATCAGAGAAATCATTGGCATTGAGAACTCATTGCCAAACATCTGGTTGGAGTTTAACAGAACAAGATCCATTTAACAATATAGCTAGAACATGTATTGAAGCAATGGCAGCTGCTCTTGGAGGGACGCAATCATTACATACAAATGCACTTGATGAAGCAATTGCTTTACCAACAGATTTCTCAGCAAGAATTGCAAGAAATACACAGATTTACATTCAAGAGGAAACAGGAATCACTTCGTTTATTGATCCTTTTGGTGGTAGTTACTACATCGAGAAATTGACAGAAGAACTAACGCAAGAAGCTTGGAAATTAATTGAAGAAGTTCAAGAATTAGGTGGAATGGCGAAAGCAATCGAAACTGGACTTCCAAAAATGAGAATTGAAGAAGCTGCCGCTAGAAAACAAGCGCGTATTGATTCAGGAAAAGATGTTATTGTTGGCGTAAATAGATACCAATTAGAAAAAGAAGATCCAATTGATATTTTAGAAGTTGATAATACCAAAGTTCGATTATCTCAAATTGAACGACTAAATAAATTAAAATCAGAACGTAACACTGTTGAATGTGATGAATCAATTGAAAGATTGGCAAACGCTGCAGCAAATGGAA
>CALPUT020000086.1 GCA_943326825.2 Chryseobacterium gleum
AATTTTGCTTGAACTAAATTAATGAATTCTTTTCTAGTTGAGTCGTTATTTAAAAACAAACCTGTAAAAGCGCTTGTAGTAGTGGATGAGTTTTGTTTTTGAACACCTCTCATTGCCATACACATATGAGAACATTCTATAACAACTGCAACTCCTTTTGGATTCAACGTTCGTTGCACACAATCTCTAATTTCTATTGTCAATCGCTCTTGAACTTGTAATCTTCGTGAAAATGCATCTACAATTCTTGGCAATTTACTTAGCCCAACTATTTTTCCATCTGGAATATAGGCGATATGCGCTTTACCAAAAAACGGTAACATGTGGTGTTCACACATTGAATACACTTCAATGTCTTTCACAATCACCATTTCTGAATATTCCTCATGAAAAATAGCTTTTTGCATAATTTCATCCGGATTCAAATCATACCCATGTGTCAAAAACTGCATTGCTTTCGCCATACGCTCAGGTGTTTTTAACAAACCTTCGCGATTAGGATCTTCACCAATTTGAGTTAACACTTCATGGTAATGAGCTGCTAATTTTTCTGTTGTTTCTAATTTGTAAATTTTGTCTTCCACTAGTTGGATTTATTTTAAATAAAAGTAAGAGATTCTAATGAGATTGTTCTAATCTGAATGTTAAATAAATTTAAAATGGCTCTCTTCCACCAAAATACTCAACGTAATTGTTTTCAGTTTCAACCAATTTAATTTTCACCAACTCTCCTCCTGCTTTTGAAATAGGCTCTAAAATTTGTTCCCAAATCTTAATAACCACGTTTTCAGTAGAGGCTAACAAACCTTTTAAAAATGGAACATCTAAGTTTAAGTTTTTATGATCCAATGGTTCGATAACGTATTCTTTGATAATATCACTCAAATCTTTCAAGTTAATTACAAAACCTGTATCTTCATTTGGAGCACCTTTCACAGTAACATAAATCGTGAAATTATGACCATGCCAATTGTGATTACTACATCTTCCAAATACCTCAAAATTTTTCTCCTCTGACCATTTTTCTTGCCACAATTTATGTGCGGCATTAAACGTTTCTCTTCTTGTTATGTAAACTGTACTCACGCTCAAATTTTTATGAATTGGCAAATTTAGGTAAAAAAAGAGAAATAACAATTGGAGTTATATAATTCAAATTGCCAAAACTTGTATTAATTGAAGTGGTTACTTCTCAATAAAATTCTACCTTTGCGATATGGAAGAGCGTTTAGACAAGATATTAGTACAAAGAAACTTAGTTAGTTCAAGAGTAAGAGCAGAACACGTAATCCAAGAAATTGGTGTTAAAGTAAATGGAAAGTTGATCCAAAAGAGCGGGAAAAAATTCCCTGTAGATTGTAAAATTGAATTGGTTGCTGAAGAAATTCCTTGGGTTTCTATGGATGCTTTAAAATTGGAAGAAGCTTTTAACAAATGGGAATTTGACATTGAAAACGGAATCTTTTTAGACGTTGGATGTTCAACTGGAGGCTTTACTGAATTTCTATTAAGTCAAAACGCCTCAAAAGTTTTTGCAACTGACACATCTAAAAATGCTTTACATGCAAAAATTCAAGAAAATACATCTGTCGTTGATTTAACTGGTGGACCGATTCGAGAAATCACAAAAAAAACAGTTACAGATGAATTAGATGGCTGTGTAATTAACGCTCCTTTCTTAGCAATGGAAAAAGTATTTCCATTTATCCATGGATTTGTGAAAGAAAACGGATTCGTAATTACACTTTTAAAACCAACTTTCGAAGCGGAAAAAGATTTCTTAAAACACGATGGAACTTTAAAAAACAATAAAGCTTTTCCTATAATGGTTGACAATATTCAAAAAATAGGAAAATTAAATAACTTAGAATTTATTGGATCTATCCAATCTCCAATTTTAGGAAATAATGGTCAACCAGAATTAATTGCATATTTCAGAAAAAAAACTACTGTTTAGAATTAATATAAATAAGGGAATTGTTATCTTTATGCCAGATGATTATGGAAGGACAAAAAAAACATTTCAACGTTCGTGAAATTCGTGAGCAATTTCCAGCACTTCGCCGTTTAATTTATGGCAAGAATTTAATTTACTTTGACAACGGAGCTACGTCTCAAAAACCTCAAATGGTCTTGGATGCCATCAATATGTATTATTCAAAAGATAATGCAAATATTCACCGAGGAGTTCATTACATGAGTCAAAAAGCAACGACTGGATTTGAAGACGCTCGTCAGATTATTCAAAAATACATCAATGCTAATAAATCAGAAGAAATCATTTTCACCAAAGGAACAACAGACAGTATCAATTTAGTAGCATTTTCTTTTGGTCAATTATTGAATACCGGAGATGAAGTGATTATTTCAGCTATGGAACATCACTCAAACATCGTTCCATGGCAAATGATGTGCGAACGAAGAGGTTGCATTTTAAAAATTGCTCCTATAAACAAAAAAGGAGAATTAATAATGGCTGATTATGAGGCTTTATTAAATTCAAAGACAAAACTTGTTTCTATCACTCACATTTCAAACACATTAGGGACAATAAATCCAATTAAAGAAATTACACAAAAAGCCCATGCTGTTGGAGCGAAAGTCTTAATTGATGGCGCCCAAAGTATACAACACATGAAAATTGATGAGAAAGATATCGATTGTGATTTCTTTGCTTTTTCTAGTCATAAGGTATTTGGTCCAACTGGAGTAGGCGTGCTTTATGGAAAAGAAGCGATACTTGAAAAAATGCCTCCTTACCAAGGTGGTGGAGATATGATTGCAAAAGTTACTTTTGAAAAAACGACATATAACGAATTACCTTTCAAATTTGAGGCTGGAACTCCTCATATTGCCGGTGTAATCTGTCTTGGAAAAGCAATTGAATTTTTAGCTCAGTTTGACATAGACGCAATTCAAAAGCATGAACATGATTTAATGGAATATGCGCAAGATATGCTTTCAACTTTCGAGGGTGTAAATATTATTGGAGAAGCCAAAAAGAAAACAAGTGTGGTTTCATTTACAGTTGATGGAATTCATCCTTTTGATATTGGAACTTTATTAGATAAACAAGGAATTGCTGTTAGAACAGGCCATCATTGTACACAACCATTAATGGACTTCTATAAAATACCAGGAACTATTAGAGCTTCTTTTGCTTTCTACAATACAAAAGAAGAAATTGATACGTTTATTGAGGCCGTTGAAAAAAGCATCAATATGTTAAAATAATTATGACATTAAACGAAAAACAAAACGAAATCATTGATGACTTTTCTCTTTTCGAGGATTGGATGCAAAAATATGAGTACATCATTGAACTAGGTAAAGACTTACCATTAATTGAAGATTCTAAGAAAACAGAAGATCGATTAATTGATGGTTGTCAATCTAAAGTTTGGTTGGATTCATCTATTAAGAATGGAAAAATGAGTTTATCTGCTGATTCAGATGCGATTATTACCAAAGGAATTATTGGTTTATTGATTCGCGTGTTAAACAATGAATCTCCTGAAGATGTAGCTAAAGCAGATTTATTTTTCATCAAAGAAATTGGTTTACAAGAACATTTATCTCCTACTCGTGCAAATGGGTTATTGAGTATGGTCAAAAAAATTAAAATGAATGCTTTAAAGGCTTTGAGTCGTTAAGTATTTGAAAAAATAACATTATGGAATTAGAAAACACCATTGTTGAAGTTTTAAAAACAATTTACGATCCTGAAATACCTGTTGACATTTATGAATTAGGTTTAATCTATGAAGTAAAAATCGATAAGGATAATAATGTTGAAATCGATATGACTTTGACTTCACCAAACTGTCCTGTAGCTGAAACAATGCCAAAAGAAGTTGAGGAAAAAGTCGCTTTAATTGAAACTGTAAAATCTGCAAAAGTAAACATCGTTTTTGACCCTACTTGGGACAAAGACATGATGAGCGAAGAAGCGAAATTAGAATTAGGATTTCTTTAAATTATTACACAAATAAATATGAGAAGAGTTGTTATTACAGGTATTGGGGCTTTAACGCCTATCGGGAATAATTTATCAGATTATTGGAATGGATTAAAAGAAGGTAAAAGTGGAGCTGCTCTTATTACCAAATTTGATACATCAAAATTCAAAACATCATTTGCTTGTGAATTAAAAGACTTTGACCCAAAAGCACATTTTGATGTTAAAGAATTAAGAAAATATGATCCATTCTCTCAATATGCTTTGGTAGCTGTTGCAGAAGCAATAAAACATGGTGACATTGATTTCGATGCACTAAACAAAGATAGAATTGGGGTTATTTGGGGTTCTGGAAACGGAGGTATTCAAACTTTTCAAGACCAAATGAAAGAATATTGCGAAGGAGATGGAACTCCTCGTTTCACGCCTTTTTTCATTCCTCGAATTTTAGTTGACATTGCATCTGGAATTATTTCTATTAAATATGGTTTAAGAGGTGTGAATTTCTGTCCTGTTTCAGCTTGCGCGACTTCAAATACAGCTATCATCGAAGCTTTTAACTACATAAAGTGGGATAAAGCAGATATGGTAATTACCGGTGGATCTGAAGCTGCAATCAATGAATCAGCAATTGGAGGATTCTCCTCTGCAAAAGCATTATCAACTCGAAATGACTCTCCTGAAACAGCTTCACGACCATTTGATATTTCAAGAGACGGTTTTGTAATGGGCGAAGGCGCAGGCGCTATGATTTTAGAAGAATACGAACATGCTATCGCTCGTGGAGCAAAAATATACGGTGAAGTGGTTGGAGCTGGAATGGCTGCAGATGCTTACCATCTAACAGGAACACATCCTGAAGGTGATGGAGCTGTTTTAGGAATGAAAGAAGCATTAAGAGAAGCAGGAATTTCAGCAGATGAAATTGATTATGTCAATATGCACGCAACTTCAACACCTCAAGGTGATAATTCTGAATTAATAGCTGCAAAGCGAGTTTTTGGAGATCGAAATGAATTAGCAATCTCTGCAACAAAATCGATGACTGGTCACTTACTAGGAGCTGCTGGAGCGATTGAAGCAATTGCTTGTGTTATGGCACTTCAAGAAGATCTTGTTCCACCAACAATTAACACAAAAGAAATTGAACCTGATTTTGCAGGTGTATATACTTTCCCTTTGAACAAACCACTACCAAAAAAATTAACTTACGCTATGAGTAATACATTTGGTTTTGGCGGTCATATCGCTTCGGTGATATTTAAGAAATTTGAGAAATAACTATTAAAGCCCTATTTTCAAGGGCTTTTTTTGTAATTAATTTTCACTAAATTAGACCTATGATTATTCAATTTAACACAAAAGATGAAAGCAACATCCAACAAGAAAAAGACTTTTTAGCTCTTTCTCCTGCTGAACGTGTTTTTCAGTTTTTCCTTTTATCAATTCAATTGAATCAATTGCCAACATCTCAAAAATTAGAATTAAATAATAAGAATTTTATCTTAGAAAGAAAGAAAAATGGAATTTGAAGGTTGGGACAATGAACTAAAAGATTTTACTTTCAACCAAACATGAAGTAAAAATGTTAATGGTTGGAGGTGCAGTAGTAAACTTTCATGGTTATAAAAGACATTCATCTGATGTAGATTTTTGGATAGATTTATCAGAATCAAACTTAAATCGATTAATTCAAGTTTTTCAAGAAATGGGATACGACATCAATGATTTCCCCTCATCTGTAAAAAATGCTGAACAAAATATTTCTCTAAAATTTTCACCCACCAGTTTAAATATAGAATTAATCACAAACTTTAATATAAATAAACAATTTGAGGCTGCTTTTCAAGAATCAATACCAGTTCAAATAGGCGAAAATAAATTATTCAAATGGAACGTTATCTCTTATGACGACTTGATAACATCTAAAATTAAAGCCGCTAGACCAAAAGATCTACTTGATATTCAAGAATTAGAAAGAAGAAAGAATAACAATTTTGAAAATTTATAATATTTATAATAAACTACTGATTATAATAATTTTAAATTAATAAAATATCATTTTAAAATATTACAATTTTAAACCAAATCCAATTCAGAAAACCAAAATCCTTTCGTTTTTATTTCATCATTTGAAGAACAAATACTGTCCGTTACTTTAATTTCCAATGGACGATAAATCTTTTCTTTTATTTCAATTTTTATTGAATTTTTGAAAATTGGTCCCTCATAGCAATAAGTGTGATATTCTCCATTTTCTCCACACGGATCCACATTTTCAGGTAACTCATTTATAAAATTTTCATCTATTTCTTTTCCAACCCAACTCTCATTGAAAAAAGCATCATTTACGCAACATGTTACTGTTTTAAATCCTTTCTCTATAAAATCTTTAATTAAAAAATTTGTGTCAATATTCCAAATAGGGAATTCAGCTTTCATTCCAACTTTTGCCATATTTGATTCTCGATACTCTCTTAAATCTTCAAGGAAAATATCTCCGAATAATACAGTTTCGATTCCTTCAGCTTTTGCTTTAAGCAACATCTCTGACATCTGCTTTTCATACTCTTCATTTGTCCCTTGTCCTACCCAAACTTTTAATTGAGGAATACCAATTGATTCAGATTGTACATCAAGTAATTCTTCCTTAACTCCATGCATTGAAACTCGTTTGAATTCAGAATTTAAAGTCGTTAATAAATATACAACCTCATATTGATCATCTTTCAACACCTTATTTAAGCAATAAGAAGAATCTTTTCCTCCGCTCCAACTAAAAATCACCCTTTTTCTCATATTACAAATATATTTAAAGTTATTACGTTAAATAATCAAAGGTTTATAGTTAAGTTTACATTATTCATAAAGTCATTAATTATTAGATTATGAAATCAACATCAATCATATTATTCAGTTTTTTATTTCTAGTATTTGGTTTATCTATTAATAGTTGTAAGAAAAATGGAAGCTGCAAACAAAAAAATGTAAGTACAAATTCAGAGGACAGTCATAACTCTGGGGAAAATTGCATGCAGTGCCACACAAGTGGTGGTGAAGGCGAAGGCTGTTTTAATGCAGCAGGATCGATGTTTTCAAGCACTGGTTCTCCATTACCAGGTGGTACAGTTCAATTCTACACTTCTCCAAATGGTGGAGGCACATTAAAATATACCGTTAATGTAGATCAGTCAGGAAATTTCTACACAACTGATAATATGACCCTGACAGGCTTATATCCTGTTGCCGTTGGACCAAATGGAACATCAAAATATATGGGCAGTTCGATTTCTTCAGGTGCTTGTAACTCTTGTCATGGAAATACTACCGGTAAAATTTGGTCCTATTAAATACAGTGACGCTATTATCTTTTAACAATCTAAAGAGTATAATAATTAATAATAAAAACGATTCACTTGACTTCTTAAAGTAACTTTGAAATAAAATTGCTTGCAATAGAAATCATGAAGAATTTTAGTATCTTTTTTATTACGTTTATTTTATTTTCATTTAGCTTATTTATTAATAGCTGCAAGAAGAACAAAGATAAAAACTGTAAAATTTACAATGTAAGTTCTAGCTCAAAGTCAAGCCACAATAATGGTCAAAACTGTATCGAATGCCATACATACGGAGGGAAAGGCGAAGGTTGTTTCAATGTTGCTGGTTCTATGTATAACTCAATCGATAAAACTCCAATGAAAAGTGGATATATCAATTTACATACAGAAGCTAACGGAAAAGGTACATTAAAAGCAAAAATAAACGTCGACCAATCAGGTAATTTTTACAGCTCAGACATTGGTGACGTAAGTGGACTTTTTGTTTCCATTACAGGCACAAAAGGAGAAGTAAGATTTATGTCACAACCTCTAACAACTGGCGCTTGCACTTCATGCCATGGAAATTCTACCGCGTTAATTAACGCGAATTAATTCAACTCTGCCTCTAAGTATTTAGCAGTATAAGATATTTTTTTAGCCTTTTTTACAATTTCTTCAGGTGTACCTTGACAAACTAACGTTCCACCTCCTTTACCTCCTTCTGGACCAATATCAATAATATAATCGGATACTTTGACAATATCTAAATTGTGTTCAATCACTAATACAGAGTTCCCTTCATCAACAAGCCTTTGAAGTACCGTTAGCAACATATTAATATCTTCAAAATGTAAACCTGTAGAAGGCTCATCTAAAATATAGATTGTTTTCCCTGTGCTTCTTTTAGAAAGTTCAGTAGCCAATTTAATTCGTTGAGCCTCACCACCAGATAATGTTGTTGAAGATTGACCTAATTTTACATAACCTAAACCTACAGAAACTAAAGTATCTAAAACTCTATGGATTTTCGGAACTTTCTCAAAGAAAATAGCAGCATCTGAAATCGTCATATCCAAGACATCGCTTATTGATTTTCCTTTATATCGGACTTCGAGTGTCTCTCTATTATATCGCTTTCCATTACATCCTTCACATTCTACATAAACGTCTGGTAAGAAATTCATCTCAATGATTTTCAAACCTCCTCCACCACAAGTTTCACATCTCCCTCCTTTTACATTGAAAGAAAATCTACCTGGTTTATAACCTCTAATTTGCGCTTCTGGTAGAATTGAAAACAATGTTCTTATTTCAGAAAAAACATTCGTGTAAGTCGCTGGATTAGAACGTGGAGTTCTACCAATAGGACTTTGATCAATTTCTATTACTTTATCTAAATGCTCTAAACCTGCAATTTTCTTATAAGGCAATGGTTTTTTTACTCCATTATAAAAATGTTGCAATAAAATTGGATACAAAGTTTGATTAATCAATGAAGATTTACCGCTTCCTGAAACTCCCGTAACACAACAAAGCGTATTTAAAGGAATTTTCAAATTGACATTTTTTAAATTGTGTCCTGATGCACCTGTTAACTCAAGGAAATTTCCATTCCCTTTTCTTCTAACTTTAGGAATCTCTATTGACTTTTCTCCTTTTAAATATTTTGT
>CALPUT020000087.1 GCA_943326825.2 Chryseobacterium gleum
GAGCATTTTTCCATACGTATGGTTTACCAGTGAAGATGTCGAATTGTTCTAACAATTATGGTTCGCATCATTTTCCTGAAAAATTAATTCCTTTAGTAATCAATAATATCGTCAATAAAAAACCACTTCCAATTTATGGGAAGGGTGATAATATTAGAGATTGGTTATGGGTTGAAGATCATGCAAGAGCGATTGATGTTATTTTCCATAATGGTAAAATCGGTGAATCTTACAACGTTGGAGGGTTAAATGAGTGGACAAATATTGATTTAGTGAGACACCTTTGTAAAATTCTAGATCAAAAATTAAATAGGGAATCAGGTGAAAATGAGCAGTTAATTACATTTGTAAAAGACAGAGCTGGTCATGATGCTAGATATGCAATTGATGCTTCAAAACTTGAAAAAGAATTGGGATGGAAGCCTTCAATTCAATTTGAAGAAGGTCTAGAAAAAACAGTTGATTGGTACCTTGAAAATACAGAATGGGTTGATAAAGTGACAAGTGGAGCTTATCAAACATATTATGAAAACATGTACAAATAAAGTATAGTAACTATGAATTTTTTTTCAAAATTGTTTTCAACTAAAGGTAATTCTGAACCTGTAGATTTATCTTTATTAAAAACAGATGTTCATAGTCATTTGATACCAGGAATTGATGATGGTTCACAATCATTAGACGATTCCATCGCAATGCTTTATAAATTTAAAGAATTGGGATACAAAAAAGTGATCACTACACCTCACATTATGAGTGATCAATATAGAAATACACCTGAAATAATTTATGCTGGTTTAGAAGTTGTTCGAGCTGAATTAAAACGAATTAACTTAGATATTGAAATAGAGGCAGCAGCGGAATACTTCTTTGATGAGACTTTATTTGAGAAAATAAAGAAAAAAGAACTGATGACTTTCAATGGAAATCATGTTTTGGTTGAATTTTCATTTTTCTCAATGCCACAAGGTGAAGAGAATCTATTTTTTGAGTTGTTGACTAATGGTTATCAGCCTGTTCTAGCACATTTTGAGAGGTATGCATTTCTTCATGGTTCAGTTGAAAAAGCAATCGAATGGAGAAATAAAGGGATTTATATCCAAATGAATTTAAATTCTCTTTCAGGCCATTATGGTCCAGAAGTAAAAAAACAAGCAGAAAAATTAATACAAGCAGGTGCAATTGATTTAGTTGGAACTGATTGTCATAGAATTGAACATTTAATTTTGTTAGAAAAACAATTATCAAGTTCAAATTTCAAAAAATTATTTGCACTGAATTTCAAAAACAATCAATTATAGTACTTAGAAATAAATTCCTTTTGCCGTCATCTTTCCATTTGATAAAATAAGTGTAGGAAAAGGAATTTTGATGTAATTGAATTGTTTCACTAGTGCTTTTAACCAAGGTTTTTTAATTGGGATTTTACTAAAATCAACATCCAAAGACATCAAAAATTCTCTTTTAGCATGGTAATTTATTAATGTTTTAGCATCAGTGTAATAATTATCATTACCTACAATTTTTTGATCAATACTATAACCTAAAGAAAGACAAACCCACTTTGGTATTTTAGTGCTTTGAAAAAAGCGAGACGGATTAAAATTGATCCAATAAGTTTGGCCATTATAATCTTTCAATAATCGTTCAGAAAAATTAGTACCAAGTACATCTGGTCTTAATTGAGCATAATTTGTTCTGTGAGATGAGAATTTTAAGATAAAAACTTGATCTTTTAATAATATTTCTTGTGATAAAAATGAAGCGGCACCAATTGTATTAGCTCCTATATCTAAAAGAGAAAATCCCCATCCTGAACTAAATCCATCTAATATTTCTAAGGTGCTTTGAAAACCAAAACCAATACTTGTTCCGATAACTGCTGCTTTGTTACTTTTGTAGCCACTCCATTTGTAAAAATCAGATAATTGATTTGCTAATTTGTTAGTTGTGTATAAGTGTCCAACTTTATCCATTTGAAGCCATTCATTTCCATCATTAAAAAAATGAAATTTAGAAGTAGAATATTCTTTGTACCAAATTGAATAAAGAGCAGAGGTTCCGCCAATCCAAGACGCAGCAATTAATGATGTTGAAGCGGTACATCTTTTAGGAGATATAGAATCAGGAATAGAGAAGAATGCTTTTTGACTGATGCTAAAAAGTGAAATGAAACAAAACCATAATAAAAGCACCTTATTTTTCATTCTGTCGAAATTAATTCAAAAATTTTAAAGTATATCCGTTTAGTAGAAAAAAAACATATTAATCACTTTTAATATTACAATATTATACTATTTTTATCGTAAATGATATAACACCTATGTCAATAGAATATTCTATAAATGGATAATATTATAAATATGAATACTTTAAGAAGAGATTGGTCTGAAATTAAGACAAACGATAGTTGGGCAATTTTTAAAATAATGTCCGAGTTTGTAGAAGGATACGAGAGAATGGCTAAAATAGGACCTTGTATTTCGGTTTTTGGGTCAGCTAGAACAAAACCAGACAATAAATATTTCCAATTAGCAATCGAGGTTTCTGATAAACTGGCAAAGTCTGGATATGGAGTAATCACAGGAGGTGGACCAGGAATTATGGAGGCAGCAAATAAAGGAGCTCAAGAAGGAGGGGGTAAGTCTGTTGGTTTGAATATTGATCTTCCTTTTGAGCAAAATCACAATCCATATATTGATGCTGAGCATAATTTAGAATTTGATTATTTTTTCGTGAGAAAAGTAATTTTTGTTAAATATTCTCAAGGATTTGTAGTTATGCCTGGAGGTTTGGGGACTATGGATGAGATGTTTGAAGCATTAACCTTGATTCAAACAAAAAAAATCAACAAACGTCCTATCGTTTTAATTGGAAAAAAATATTGGTCCGGTTTAGTAGATTGGATTAAAGAAGCTATGTTGGAACAAGAAGAAAATATTTCACCTGCTGATTTAGATTTGTTTGCACTTGTGGATACAGCAGATGAGGCAGTTAAGTACATCAATGATTTTTATAAATCACACGAATTGACTCCTAATTTTTAAAATATAGTTCATAAAATGTCTTGAAAATGAGAAAAGTAGTAAAACTTTTCTCATTTTTTTTTAATAATGTTAAAACTTCATTCATTATCCTTAAATTTGGTCTTTGAATTCAGATATTAAAATGGGATTAATTAGAAAAATTCGTGCATTTGTTTGGAGTAAACACTTCATTAAACACTTTGGTTTAATAATGTTAACATACCTTGTAGTAGTTAGCTTTGTTGTTTTTTATCTTGATAGCTATACAAATCATGGGCAAAAAATTGAAGTGCCAAATTTGATTGGAAAAAACGTGAGTACGATAAAATCAATAATTGAAGATAGAGATTTAGAATATGAAATTTTGGATTCAATTTATGACCCTAAAAAACCTGAAGGAACAATCTTAGATCAAGATCCTCTTCCAACTTCTAAATCTTTAGTTTATGTAAAAGAAGGAAGGATTGTTCGTGTTCGTGTATCTAAAAAAACTCGTTTAGTTGAAATGCCAAGTTTGATTGATAAATCTATTCGTTTTGCGGAAAGTGTTTTGGAAAATAGAGGTTTAGAATGTTCAATTGAATACAAGCCATCTTCAGAAGCAGATGGTGCTGTATTGGAACAAAAATATAAAGGAAAGAAAATTAAAGAAGGCCAACGTATTCCGATTGGCTCTAAAATTGTCTTAATTGTTGGAAGAAATGAAGGAGGTGAGCCTATTCAAATCCCGAATCTTTATGGGTTGACAATTTCTGAAGCAAAAATGCGTTTATCAGAAATACCTTCGTTAGTGTTTAATTTGAATTGTCCTGATTGTATGAATTCTGAAGATTCATCAAATGCAAGAATCGAATCTCAATCTCCAGAATTTATAGATGGCGTATTATCGCCTTCAGGAACAACGGTAACAATAAATGCTTCGAAGAATTTTGCTGGAGATGGTCAATAATCCAAACTGAAATTTAAGACGCTTATTATGAGGTTATTCTTTTTTACGTTTTTTGTTATACTTATTAATGGAGTAATTGTTTTTTCACAAGTAGAATCAATAGGTCCATTAACTGAGAATCAATTTTTAAAGTCAAAAGAAGTATTTCAACAAAAATCTTTGATTTCAACTTTTGACAGTTCGTTTTTGTATCTACCCGATACGATAGACCTTCCTCTTTTTGATGAATTTAGCACGAATAAGTTTCAGACATATACCCAGGATTTTTCTGATCCAAATGTTACTTTTGTTAAAGAATATAAAGTCTTAGATGCATTTTCATTATTACCAATAAATAATTTAGCAAGGTATACAATTCTTCCAACTTTTAGGAGAACTTATAATGTTGCGGCGAATACACACGCTGATGTTGCGCTCCCTAGTATAACATTAAAAGTAGGGAATCAATCTAATTATCCTACAGTTTATACTACCACAACAGCTTTTCCACCATACTATATTTATGATACACTGGATTTCCCAAATCCTTCAGATACAGTTTGGATAACTGATCCTGATATTTATCAAGATTCTTCAACACAGTTTTTTTTACCTATAAATAACCCAAATTTAATTTGGTTAGATAATAATGTTTATCAAAATTATACTTATGCAGTTCAACCCTGGACATTAGGTGTTGTAACATTTGATGGATTAAAAAATGATGGGAATGCTTACACTTTAGGTGCTGTCAACCCTAGTTTTGCCGATTTTTTGACATCAAAACCAATTGACCTATCAAGCTATACTGCATCTGATTCAATTTATCTTAGTTTTTTGTATCAAGGAGAAGGATTTGGCGATATCCCAGAAACAAGTGATTCATTGGTTTTAGAGTTTTATGCAGATGATTTGAATCAATGGTTTTGGGCTTGGGGAACTTCAGGTATTGGAACATCAACATTTAAGGTTGGTAACGTTAGTGTGCTTGATGCAAAATTTTTTAAAAAAGGTTTTCAATTTAGGTTTAAAAATTATGGGAGTTTGGCAGGGAATTTTGATAATTTTCATTTAGACTATGTGCATTTGCGTTCTGTTTCAAATGGTTTTAGTGATACCTTATTTGAAGATTTTGCATTTGTATATCCAATAAAATCACTACTAAAAAATTACACTTCTGTACCTTGGGATCATTATAAAAATAATTCTTCTGGAAAAATGTCTGATAATGTTAAACTTTCAATAAGAAATGGAAGTAATACAGCTGAAAATAATTCGACACCAGGTAAAGTTGAAGTGTTTTATAATGGTGTTTTAGAATCTACATTTAACGTTACTGGTTCAAGTTTGTCAAATAACGATTTAAATTATTCTCCTCGAACATTTTATGATTCTTACCATGATTTTTCTTCAGGTTATCATTTTGATGAAACAAAAACTGGAGACGATCAACATTTTAAAGTGAAAGGCTCAATTCAAGCAATATTTCCAAATTTAGGAACGAATGATACAACGGTAACAGATCAGTTTTTCAGTAATTACTACAGTTATGATGACGGTTCTGCTGAAGCGGCTTATGGCCCAACAGGTGCACAAGCTAGACTGGCAGTTCGATTTGATTCATATGAACCTGATTCGTTAATAGGAATTATGACAAACTTTGTTAAATCTGCTACAGATGTATCCAATCAACTTTTCTTATTAACTGTTTGGGCAGATGGAAATGGTAAACCAGGATCTGTTATTTATCAGGATACTATTTTTTCTCCAAGAACACCTATATACAAATATGGCTTAAATAATTTTCATAGTTATTATTTTTTAGATACATTGAAAGTGCCTGTTGGAACAACTTTCTATGTTGGGTGGAGACAATTTGATGCAATACGTTTAGATATTGGATTTGACCGAAATGTAGATTCTAAATCGAAAACGTATTACAGTACAACAAATGAATTAACTTGGAATCAATCTCAAATATCAGGAACAGCAATGATTCGTCCAATTTTTTCAACTGCATTAGATGCTCAATTAGGAGTTGAAAAAATATCTAAAGGAATAAACGAATTGATAATTTATCCAAATCCTTCGACAGGTCATTTTACTGTTAAACATTTAGATGAAAATTATTTAGGGGTAGAAATTTATTCATTACAAGGACAATTAATTAATGACACAAATTCTGATAAAATCGATATATCCGAGAAACCTTCAGGCGTTTATTTTGTCAAACAAAAAGGGAATTTCCCAAAAGTATATAAAATCATCAAAGAATAATGTTGGATAAAGATTTAGATTTAATCGAAAACGAGGAGAACGAAGAAGAAGAATTATTTGAACATTATCGTTTCAAAGTTGATTTAGGACAAGAAGTTCTCAGAATTGACAAGTTTTTATTAGACAGACTTCCAAATACTTCTAGGAACAAAATTCAAGCAGCAGCAAAAAATGGAAACATTGTAGTAAATGGTGTAACTGTTAAACCAAATTATCGTGTAAAACCAAAAGATGATGTTGCAATTGTGTTGCCTTATCCAGTTCGTGAAATAGAATTAATTGCACAAGATATTCCGATTCAAATTGTATACGAAGACGATTCTTTTGTTATTGTAAATAAGCCTTCAAATATGGTAGTTCATCCTGGATATGGAAATTATACAGGGACTTTAGTTAATGCACTTGTTTATCATTTTGATAATCTTCCATCAAGAATTCATGATTACTTTGGTCGTCCTGGATTAGTTCATCGACTTGATAAGAATACTACTGGAATTATGGTTATTGCTAAAACGGAATTTGCATTAACGAATTTAGCAAAGCAATTTTATGATCGTACTACAGAAAGGAGATATCATGCTTTAGTTTGGGGGGATGTTGAAGAGGATGGAACGATCACAGGTCATATTGGGAGATCAATAAAAAACAGAAAAGTAATGGATGTTTTTCCTGAAGGAGTTTATGGAAAACATGCAGTCACACATTATAAAGTTTTAGAACGCTTTGGATTAGTTACCTTAGTTGAATGTAAGTTGGAGACAGGAAGAACACATCAAATTAGGGCTCATTTTAAATCTATAGGACATCCATTATTCAATGATAATGAATATGGAGGAGATAGAATTGTGCGAGGAACTTCTAATTCTAAATATAAAAAGTTTATTGATAATTGTTTTGAGCTTATTCCAGGTCAAGCATTACATGCAAAAACATTAGGACTAACACATCCAATTTCCAATGAATTTATGCAATTTGATTCAGAATTAGTTACAGGATTCCAAGATATTCTAAATAAATGGAGGAAATATGTTCAAGAATAAATCTGTAAAAAGGATCTTCCACTTATTTTGTTGTTAAATTATTAAAGTAAAGTGTTTTTGTGAAAACACTAGGGAAATAGATTAATTAGGATTTTGAATTAATTTTTTATTTTGAAATTTGATATTTTTTTGTTTTCTTCGCGATTGAATTTTTTAAATAATGCTAAAATTATGAAATTAATTATTCCCATAGCACTTTTATTAGTTGCTTTTGTATCTACAAGATGCTCTCAAAAGCAATTGATTGAAGCTGAAAACTCTTACAAAGGGCAACAATATTGTGAAGGTGCAGATAAGTTTAAAGTAGCCTACACAAAATTAGGCTCTAAGGGAGAGAAAGCAAAGAAAATAAAAGGTGAAATGGCTTTTAAGACTGCAGAGAGCTATAGACTTTCAATGTCATATAAAGATGCAAATGAATGGTATGACAGAGCTATTATGCTAGACTATTATTCAGTTAATCCAGAAGTTTATTTTTACAATGGACAAATGTTTCAGATGATGGGACAACTGGATAAAGCTATGAAAAATTTCGAAGAATATAAAAAGTTAGCTTCTAATGATTCGAGAGTCGATGCTTTAATTCAGTCTTGTAAGTCTTTTGAAGAAATGAAAGCAGATAAATCTAGATATGTTGTTGAAAATCAGTCGACACTGAATGCAAAAGAATACGACATGGCTCCTATGTTTGGAGATTCTAAAGATTCTAAATTGTATTTTTCGTCATCTAGAAATGGTGGTTTTAGTGATGAAAAAGATCCAAGAACATGTGAGTCATATATGGATCTTTGGTTTGCTTCTATTGATGCTAAAGGTAATTGGGCTGAGCCAAAATTAGTTATTGGTGAAGGAATCAATACAGAAGATAATGAAGGGACTGTTTGTTTTGATAGTAGAAAGAAAATGATGTTTTTTACAAGATGTCCTAATGTTAAAAAGAAAAATTTGGGTTGTGACATCTGGATGGCTGAGTCTAAAGGTAAGGATGAATGGGGAGATATTAAAAAGCTTGAGTTAAAAGCAAGTGATAGTATAACAGTTGGTCATCCATGTGTTTCTGAGGATGGAAAATATCTTATTTTCGTTTCAGATATGCCAGGTGGATTCGGAGGAAAAGATTTATGGTTTACAACCTATGATAAGAAAGCTGATAAATGGTCTGCTCCAGCTAATTTAGGTAAAGAAATTAATACTTCAGGAAACGAATTATTTCCAACATTTGCTAAAAACGGTGATTTGATTTATTCAACAGATGGAATGATTGGTTTAGGAGGTTTAGATTTGTTCAGAGCTAAGAAAACAGGAAATGAATTTAAGTGGGAAAACCCTACAAATATTGGCTATCCTATCAATTCTGAAACAGATGATTACGCTTTAATTGAATTGACTGATAAAAAAGGATTTTTTACATCTGATAGAAAAGGTTCAAATGGAACAAAACCAGATATTTATTCATATGATTTACCACCAAATTTATTTGATTTAAAAGTTGTTGTTTCTGAAATTGCAAATAAAGATCAAAAAATTGAAGGTGTCAATGTTACTATCAAAGGTTCAGATAAATCTTCTTGGACAGGAAAAACAAATAAAGAGGGTTTTGTTGCTTGGGATAAAAAACCGTCAGGTGAAAGATA